>NZ_JACIYL010000140.1 GCF_014359955.1 Thermogutta sp.
AATGCTGCACATGTTTAAACGCAAATAGTCAGCCCCGGAGACACCGGGTGTACCTTACCCACACCCGCTGCGCCAGCAAAGTCAACGGTGAAAAATACAGCATGTCCGATTCCTATCACAATCTCGGACAGAGTGAATAACAGATTGAAAGAAAGGTGCGACGGACGTGATTCCCGAGAGTGTGATTGTTCTGGCCTATCTTTTAGCGTCTGTCCTGTTTATTCTGGGCATTAAAGGCCTGACCCATCCGCGAACCGCGGTTCGCGGAAATCTGACCGGGGCCCTGGGGATGCTCATCGCTATCCTGGCGACGCTCTTTCACAGTTCGATCATCGAATATCACTGGATTATCCTGGGACTGATCGTTGGGGGTGTCCTCGGAGCGGTACTGGCCCTTAAGGTCCGCATGACCGCCATGCCGCAAATGGTGGCCCTGCTCAACGGTTTCGGTGGGGCGGCTTCCGTCCTGGTTGCCGGTGCCGAGCTGATTCGGACTCCGCCGCCACCCTTCAGCGACGTCGCGATTGCCACGTTTGCCTCGGCCATTATTGGCGCGGTCACCTTCTGGGGTAGCCTGCTGGCCTTTGCGAAACTGGAAGAATACAAGGCGTTTCGGCAACCGATTCGATATCCGCTTCTTCAGCCGATCAACGCAGTGCTGGGCCTCCTGGCCGTGGGAGCGAGTGCACTGGGCGTGCTCGATCCATCCTCCACCGGATGGTATTGGGTGGTCGTGGCTCTTTCCTCGGTGCTGGGCTTGACGCTGGTGAATCCGATCGGCGGAGCCGATATGCCCGTCGTCATCGCCCTCCTGAACTCGTACAGCGGACTGGCAGCGGCAGCGACTGGATTCGTCCTGGGAAATGCCGTGCTGATCATCTCGGGTTCGCTGGTCGGGGCGTCTGGCATTATCCTGACTAATATCATGTGCAAGGCGATGAACCGCTCGATGTTCAATGTCCTCTTCGGAGTACTTCAGGAGGGTGAAGAGGCTGCCAAGGCCGACGAGGTCTATCGGACGGTGAAATCGGCCACAGCCGAAGAAATCGCCATGCTTTTCGATACCGCTCGCCGCGTTGTGATCGTTCCTGGTTACGGGATGGCCGTGGCTCAAGCTCAGCACGCGGTGCGGGACCTCTACCATTTGCTCGAATCGCGGGGGATCGAGGTTTTGTTCGGTATTCATCCTGTGGCAGGCCGCATGCCGGGCCACATGAATGTTTTGCTGGCAGAAGCGGAAATACCTTACGATAAGCTCAAAGAATTGGACGAGATCAACGCCATCCTCAACGAAACCGATGTGGCGATCGTCCTGGGGGCTAACGACGTTGTCAATCCTCTTGCCAAGACCGATCCCAAAAGCCCCATCGCGGGCATGCCGATTATCGAGGTGGATAAAGCCAAGACTGTCGTGGTCATCAAGCGGAGTCTCAGCCCCGGCTTTGCAAACATTCCCAATCCTCTGTTTGCCGCTCCCAACACCCTGATGTTCTTTGCGGATGGCAAGCGTGCGGTGCTCGACCTGGTTGCCGCCATCAAGGAAAGTTGAGACAATACCCCCAAAGTGGCGGTCAAGTCATTGCGGGATCGTCCAACCCGACAATCGATCTGATGGCAGATTGATTGGCAAAAACCCGGTCGGGGGAGGCTTCCCATGCATCGCAGGTTTGTCGCATGGCTGTTGATCTTTCTCTTGGGAATTTCGATCGTCCCCAGCCGGGCCTCAGCCGAGACCCACACCGTCCTGGGCATTGAGGGCTCGCGTTTCACGATTAATGGTGAGCCCACCTTCCTGCTGGGCATCAGTTACTACGGCGGGCTCGGGGCCCCGCGCGAAACCTGGACTGAAGATCTCAGGGAGATCAAAAGGCTCGGCTTGAATTGGATTAGAATATGGGCAAACTGGGCAGCTTTTGATCAAAAAGCCTATGCCGTCGACCCGGAGGGCAACCCCTGGGAACCGGGGATGCTGAAGCTCCGTGAAATCGTAGGCTGGTGCGACGCCCATGGGATGATCGTCGATATCACGCTCTCCCGGGGCAATGGAGTGACCGGGCCCAGGAGGCTCCAATCGCTGGATGCGCATCTTCGCGCGGTTCGTTCGCTCGTGGAGCACCTTAAGGATTACCGAAACTGGTACCTCGATCTCTCCAACGAACGCAACATCCGGGACTCTCGTTTCACTTCCATCGACGACCTCGGCGTGCTCCGGCGTGAGGTTCGTTCCCTCGATTCCAGTCGGCTTGTCACGGCTTCGCATGCTGGGGACATTCCGCCGGATATGTTGCGCGAATATGTCATGCGGGTGGGATTGGATTTTATCGCGCCGCACCGGCCTCGAAACGCCCAATCAGTCCAGCAAACGGAGGCAAAAACACGTGAGTATCTGGACACTTTACAGAAGATAGGCAAGATTGTCCCAGTTCACTATCAGGAACCATTCCGTCGCGATTTTGGCTCGTGGCAGCCATCCGCCAGAGACTTCGTTGCCGATCTGGAGGGCGCCTTCCGCGGAGGGGCTGCCGGCTGGTGCTTCCATAATGGGGACCGCCGGGCCGCGCCCGATGGGCGACCGCGACGGTCGTTTGATCTGCGGGACGGCCGTCTGTTTGCTCAACTCGACTCCGAAGAAAAAAACGCAGTCGAGTTGATCACGGAGTTCTGCAAAAAGAATCTCCTCCAAAAGTGAGTCTTTCTGCTCGCTGGGTTACTGTTGCGGGTCCCTTTGCGGGCCTGGAGAAAAGTTCCTTTCCGTGGCGATAGCATCAGGGCCGGACCGGCAGGAAGGACCGCTACCATCCTTTTCTCTCTCATCTCGGGAAAATCCTGCAAGTTCGGAGTAGATTCTCACGATAAATGATGTAGCCGGTCTACCACATGGCAAAATCACGCCGGGTTTCACAGTCCCGGTCCGGCCCATAGCGTGACCGGCCTGAGGCGTCATCAAGCCCGGCAAACCGAGAATGGAAACAGTAACGATCGCTAGTTGAGGAGCGGTACATGGCGCGAGGACTTCGAAGACTGCGATTGTGGGGCCTATTGGGCGGTGGACTGCTGTTCCTCACAGGCTGTGGAACCGCAATGAGCCCCATTGACTGGGGAGTTCTCAATTACCCAATCCCCGTTTCCCCGTATTTTCAGAAGAAGTTCGAGGATAAAGCCTGGGAAGAGGAGCGGTATAAGAAAATGCCGATCCTTCCGCCTCTGGTTGAGGGTGCCCCGCACGCGGCCCTGGATGAGCCGTCCGACGATGAAGTGATCCGCGCGTTGGAAAAGGCACGGGGTGTGGAAGGCGGTCTGCCTCTCCTTCACGAGGTCCAGCGGGGAAATGTGCGGATTGTGAAGGAGTTGATCACCGACTCGATCGATCCACCGCGCGTTTATCCACTGATAGGCCCGGCCCAATTGCACCACGTCCACTGGAAGTGCACTATTTACTTCACGGAAACAGTCAAGGTCGGCTGGCCAATTCCCTACACTACGCAGAACCAGGAAGCTGTCGAAGTGGTCTACATCGACCACGACCACCTGCACATGGTGGGAAATGTAGAAGGCGGCGCGGGAAGCAACTATTGATCTCGGAATCGATCCTCGCTTTCCCACAAACGACCTGTGCAATACAAGGCCCCGTTCTGTCTGCGGGGCCTTGTTTATTTCGTGTCGCCGGGAACAGGGGAGTTTTTTTTTCCAACCCCGAGGTCTTCTTCGATCGCTCGCGCCTCGTTACTGAAGGTGAATGGTTCGCGGCTTGGATCAGCGGGGCGAAGTTGGCGGGCAAGCTGAGACAAGTCCGAAGCGGGTGTCAATTCGTTCTGGGGCGGCACCGAAGTACAGCCAGCAACACTCAGAAAACTTGCCAACAAAATCAGAACGCTCACCATGCTCCGGCAACGACGCGACAACCTGCTGGTCATGGATCTCCGCTCCAGCTCAATCACTCTTCCAGAATGCTTCGGCCCGGTCAACAATCGCTCGTTTGAAACTGCGGCAACGTGGAAAGGCGTGAGAGTATGACAAAACGGCGTTTTCCCATCAAGAGCGAAAAATCGCTGCAGCAGGCTAACTGGAAAAAACGCACGTTCTTCGATAAACTTGCAACGTTACATTGACGTGGCTCACCAAGGTGGAAATCCGCCGTCAATTGCGCGCTGGCCGAGATTCCAACCGTCTGCGTTTGCGCTGACGGGGAGACATTTTGCTATATTGCGGATCCTGTGTGCTGATTACTGTTGCACTCAACGTGGCGACCGAGAAGCCGCATTGATGTTCCCGAAAGGCGAAAATTGTGCCATCGGTTATTCTCACTACTGTTTTGGGATGTGGCAGACAGAGTTGACAAAGTTGGCTAGGTGAAAGATGGCCACCGTCCTCATCACGTCAGGGCCCACGCGTGAATTCCTGGATCCGGTGCGATTCCTGTCCAATGCGTCTTCAGGACGGATGGGCAGGGCACTGGCGGATGCATTCTGCACCGCTGGCCATCGCGTCATCGTTGTGTCAGGACCTGTGGCCATCGAGTATCCCCCGCAAGCGGAAGTCATATCAGTAGTAACGACAGAGGAGATGCTCAAGGCCTGCCAGTCCGTTTTTCCAGAATGCGACGGCGTGATCGGTGCCGCCGCGCCCTGTGACTTTCGCCCGGAACAGGTGGCTTCGCAAAAAATTGTCAAATCGGGTGCTCCGCTGACAATTCGCCTTGTGGAGACCCCCGACGTCCTGGCCAGACTTGGTATGATGAAACGGCATCAATGGATTGTGGGTTTTGCCCTGGAAACACACAATGCGAGGCAACACGCCCTGGAAAAGATTCAAAGAAAACGGTGCGATTTGATGATTGTCAACCGTCCCTCGGCGATCGGAGCAGAGTGGTCGTCCGTAGAGATTCTGGATTCCCAGGGGACCTGTCTTGCCGAGTGGGCTGGAACAAAAACGGATATCGCCATTCGCTTGCGGGAATTGATCGAGCAAAGGTTTTTGAAGTTGTCAAACACCAGTGGGGGTGGTTGAAATCCACGCCAGATCTCCGAGTTCGGCGCAAGTCGGAGGCAGCTCGACTGCCGCGAGGAGTGAGGTCGAGGTACACTGTTGGCCGCCGACTCGGTGAACAAATGCAGGAGGAATCGGCATGTCCCAGGCTCTCCAGGTTATATCGGCCGGCATTTTGTTCGCCGACATTGCCTGCGAACCGATCGAAAGACTTCCGAAAGCCGGTGAACTCGTGCCCACTTCTCGCATTCAGCTTGGGCTGGGGGGCTGTGCCGCAAACGTGGCCGTCGATTTGCGAAAATTGGACGTCCCGGTGGGCGTGGCAGGATGTGTGGGGGAAGATTTCTTCGGCCAGTTCATTCAGGAAGCGCTCAAAAGGTCCGGTGTGGATACTGCGGGAATTCGCGCCGTACCGCAATTTGGCACGGCAGCCACTATGATTGTCAATGTGCAGGGTGAAGACCGGCGCTTCATCAGCACGCCGGGTGCAAATGTGGTTTTTCGGACCAGCGATATCCCAACCGTTTGGTTAGAAGGGGCTCAAGTTCTCTACATCGGCGGGTATTTGATGATGCCAGGTGTGGAAACCGATGACTTCGCCAATCTCCTGGCGACCGCCCGCCAACGGGGCATAACAGTTGTTCTCGACGTTGTCCTCATGGAGCGCAAAGATTTTCAACCAATTTTGAAGAAAATCCTTCCCCACGTCGATTATTTCATGCCCAATGACGACGAGGGTGAGATCATCCTCGGTGTGTCCGATCCCATCGAGCAAGCCCGTCGATTCCACGACATGGGAGCACGGAATGTCGTCATCACGCTGGGCGAAAAAGGCTGTCTCTTTGTGGGAGAGCGGGGGAGTTTCCGAGCTGGGGTGTATCCCACAACGTTCGTTGGGGGCGCTGGCGCAGGTGATGCCTTTGACGCGGGGTTTATCATGGGATTACTTCTCGGCGAGTCCCCCGAAGGCTGCGTGCGCTGGGGCAGTGCCCTGGGAGCCAGTTGTGTGCGGGCAATTGGAACGACCGAAGGCGTCTTCAATCGCGCCGAGGCGGAGGCGTTTCTGGCAAGTCACGAATTGGAAATCACGTCGATTTGACGCCCCCGCAACGGAACGCTAATTCTTTGCGAAAAAACGTCTGGGAGGAGACCATGCGGATTGCCGTTCTTTGCAGTGGTGGCGACGCCCCTGGCATGAATGCATGTGTGCGGGCGATCGTACGGGCAGGAATTTCAGCCGGGCACGAGGTGATTGGGATCCGTCGCGGTTATTCCGGCCTTTTGCGGGAAGAGTTCTTCCTCAACGAGCAGGGTGAGCCACGCATGTCGCTGCGGAGTGTGTCCGATATCGGCAGGCGAGGGGGAACCATTCTTCACACCAGTCGCTGCGAGGAATTCTATTCAGAGGCAGGCCAGAAAAGGGCGGCGGAGATTTTGCGGAAAAATAAGATCGATGCTCTCATCCCTATCGGTGGGGACGGCACGTTTCACGGGGCGGTCGCCCTCGCCAAACATTGGGATGGACAGATTATCGGATGTCCCGGGACGATTGATAATGACCTCCTGGGCACGGACTACACCATCGGCTTCGCCACTGCGGTGCACACGGCCGTCGATGCGGTTGACAAACTGCGTGACACGGCGGATGCGCACGAAAGGATGTTCCTCGTGGAGGTGATGGGCCGACACAGTGGGTACATCGCTCTCTATACGGCAATCGCCGCGTCCGCGGAAATTGCATGCATCCCCGAAACTCCCACCGATGTATCCGAGATCATCCGCCAACTCCACGAACTGAAATCCCGCGGCAAGACTTCGGTGATGATGATCGCGGCCGAGGGTGACGAGCGTGGGGGTGCCGCTGCTCTTCAAAAGGCTCTCTGTGAAAACGGATGTCCGTTCGAAACCCGCGTGCTTGCTCTCGGGCATCTCCAGCGTGGAGGAAGTCCCGTGCCCCAGGACCGTATTTTGGCCGCCCGACTGGGAGATTTCGCCGTGCGATCGATTCTGGCGGGAAAGACCGGGTGTATGGCGGGCGAACGGCAGGGGGAACTTGTTCTCGTCCCGTTTGAAGAAACGTACGCGGCGCACAAGCCGGTTCCTCAGGACCTGGTACGTCTCCTGGAGACGCTCGCCTCCTGAATCCGGTGGCTGCCGCCACGCCAGAAAAAGTTCCTCTACTGGCAGGGGCCAGCGGTGGGCATGCCCCGTCACCTGCGCTGCGGAGGGGCGTCGCGAGGTTGCCCCGCTTCACGCCGACTATCCGAGCAACCTTTTACCTCTTGGCGGGAAAACGAATGAGAGTGACGCTGTAGGGTGCTACTTCGACCTTCCCCGCGTCGGGAACTTCTCTTTCCACAATGCTCACACGCGGTGGCTTTCCCGGTTCGTTGAAAAGCATCGGATCATCCCCGGCCATTTCCCATGCCCGGCCGGGCGCTTCCAGCTTGACCGCGGTGGTTTGCAGCTTTAGATGCTGCCGTTCCGCGGTCGGATTGACCACGGCAAGCACGACCGCGTCCCTGGCATCAGTCAGGGTAGCCTGCACATCGAGGACAGAGTGGGAACAGGTGGTGGCAACGGGGATTTGCCCAAAATGTTTACGATACAGGGCGAGGACAAGCCCGGTTGTCTCGAAGCTGGCGGCCGTTTTCGTCGTCTTAATTGCTCCGATCA
>NZ_JACIYL010000141.1 GCF_014359955.1 Thermogutta sp.
TGGGATATATCTTGGCCCGTTTTGTAGGAACCAGTTTCTGGGGACATGTTCTGACGATTGGAGTGGTCGGGGGGGCGGGAATCGGGCTGGCCTATGTGATCCCTATCGCGGTCGGGGTGCGATGGTTCCCCGATCGCAAGGGGATGCTTACCGGATTGGCCGTCGCGGGTTTTGGTTTTGGGGCATTCCTTTGGATTCAATTGGCAGGTAATCTTGGCCAGCTTATTGCACAATTGGGCGTGGCCAACGTCTTCCTTGTGTACGGCATTCTCTTTGCACTGCTGGTCACCATCGGCGCGATTTGGATGGTCAATCCTCCGGAAGGATACGCCCCACCCGGATGGACCCCGGAAGCAGCGGCGAAGGTAGCCAGGAAAACGGGGGGAACACGGGAGTTTACACCCTGGGAGATGCTTCGCACACGGCAGTTTTACATGCTGTGGTTGATGTTCGTTGCCGGGGCCATGGCGGGTCTCATGGTGATTGGCATCATCAAACTGTTTGGCATTGAGCGCCTGTCGAGCTATTACGAAGCGACTAACCTGGCGCGGGAGCAGGCCATGAAACGGGCTGAAGTCACTGCCGAACTGGCGATGGCGATTTTCTTCGCCTTGGCCAACGGGCTTGGCCGGATCGGTTGGGGAATTATCTCGGACTGGATCGGGCGAAAGGCTGCCCTGGTGGCCATGCTTATTTCCCAGACGATTGTGATGGCGGGGTTTTACTGGCTGGCTGCCAGCCCGGCCCTGTTCTTTCTGGGAGCCTGTTGGATTGGCTTCAATTTTGGAGGAAATTTCGCCCTTTTCCCCGCAGCAACCGCAGACCTTTTCGGGAATAAAAACGTAGGCGTCAATTACGGGTGGGTATTTACCGCTTACGGCATCGGTGGCATCCTGGGGCCGATTCTTGGCGGTTTCTTCGGCGATGTGGCAAAGAGCAGCCAGCGTTTGGAGGCCTGGCTGGTACCTTTTTTTGTCGCGGCTGCCGGATGCCTTCTCGGTACCGTGCTGGCGGCAATTCTCACTTCTCCGGAGCCGGGTCCCTCTGCAAAGCCGAGCCTGGCATCAACTGAGCCTGACGCCCAGAAGGAACCAGCCACGCAGAACTGACAAGTCTTACCCAGTCATCGTTTGGCTGAACAAATGGGTCAGACGCTGGTTGCTGCTTTGGTCCGATCTCCGAGGAGAACAGTCCTAAGCGGCCTACCGATGTAAGACCTGTCGCTCGGGAGCAGGCTTTTTCTACCGTAAAATTGGTGGTTGCCGACAGGAGGCTTTTCTCTCGCTGGCAGACTGAGTGTGCCCGCGTTTCGAGTGGTCGGCGGGGTTGATTTTCGCTTGGCGCTGGATAAAGTACAACGCAACGAGTATGCCGATTGGTGTTCTCTGTAGAAACTGACCAGGCGGAGGAGATCGCGCATCATGGGGAATGAGATGGCCGGGTGCCGGCGGCAGACAGACGCTGAGAGGAAGACAGATGTGACTCGCCGCGAGTGGCTCGCCACAGCGGGGATGGGCAGCATGCTCGGGCTGGTCGGACTTTTGGGCTGTCAGCCCACTAAGGTTGTGGATGAGGCTCAAAAAGGCCGTCGTCTGCGGGCTGCGTTTTCAAATGCCGGACTGGCCGGAACATGGAATAAACTGGGCTACGACGCAGCCAAACTATGGGGCGATTTGCTTAACGTGGAAGTCGTCTGGTTCGACGGAGAATTCAACGGGCAAAGGCAAAGAGAAAAGATCGAATTGGCTGCCGCGGAGGACTGGGATTTCTGTGCTTTCCAGGCCCACCAGATTGATATCCTCGCAGAGCCCTGTCGGCGGCTCAAGGCCCGGGGCATCCCCATCATCGGAATGGATACTCTCATCGTCCCGGAAAACCAGCTCTTTGAAACAGGGGTCCTGGTCTACGTGACCCCAGACCATGTGAAAATGGCGGAACAAAGCACGCAGTACATGGTGGACAAAATCGGCGGCAAAGGAAAAGTTATTCACATCGGCGGTCAAAGTGAGCACAGTGGCGCGCAGGATCGTGCCCGAGGATTCCAGAACGTCATCAGCAAGTATCCGGAAATCGAAGTGGTGGGTGGAGGAGTCCGCTGGTGCGACTGGCAAACAGAGAAAGCCCGAAATACGTTTGAAGTCCTTCTGGAACAGACCCAGGACCGGATCTCTGGGGCGTTTTTCCACAACGATGACATGGCCCTGGCCTGTGTGCCGTGTCTCAAGGGAACCCGCCATGAGGGGATGGTCGTCACGGGCGTCGACGGTCAGCGTCCTGGGTTGCTGGGGGTTCGCGACGGATTGCTCGCAGCCACCAGCGTCAATCCCGCGGCAATGATCCACATGTACGCCCTGGTGATCGGACAGTTCATCGTCCGAAACCAGGAGAAGTTTGATCGGCTTCTCAAGATAGTGCTCCCCTGCCCTCTCGTATCCAAGGAATCGGGCAATCTGGACGCGATGCTCTACCTTTCGGACCCAAAACATTGCCTGGTCTGAAAACGACGGAGAATAAGTTCGTTGACTGTTGTTTGATGAACGATATTCAGCCCGCCGTGCGACGAAGAGTGAGCAGGGCAGGAATCTCTGCTGCAGAAGTCCACTCACTCACCAGGTGTTCATAGTGGGAGGGAGAGGCAGTCGCTTAATCCATTCACGAAACCGGGGCTCAGTGGTGGTGCCTGGTCCCTGTTGTGGTTGGTAGCGAGTATGGCGGTGAAGTTTCAAACGATAGTCGGCCGTGGTCAAAGCTGTCGTACTATTGGGAACTAAAAGGGAAGCCAGTCATGTATATCGGTGACAATAAACTGGAACCGAACCTGTCCATCCTTCATGACCGAGAGCTGAACGAGGCCTACGCAGCACTGGCGGCTGGAAAGGGATGTCTCGCGTTGTTCGCGAACGGCGGTGTCGAAGCGGGTGTGTCCGATCTGCCCAAAGCGTTACTGGTCCACTGGATCGATGTGAGCGCGGGCAAGTGGGCCAGGAGGTAGTCCCTGTCGGCAACGAGCAGAGGAGTGCTAAAAGCACCGGCAATGGGTCCGCGGGTGGCGGTTATTACGGGAAGCCGGAAGAATTGAAGAAACAGAGATCGCCGTTTCACAATCGGCCTGCCGCTTCTCTTTGTGTAAAAAGACATTATGCTGAAAAGTGTAGGCCATGTCGCGAAGCGTCGTAGCCCATTGACGCGTCCGGAATTCGTGGCAGCTTTTGCTGAAAAATGCCTACAGTTTTTCTAACCCTCTGTCGGCGATTACCAGAGTAGTCGCTTCGCAGACGAACCCGCCCAACTGGTCTTCAGGTACACGTGTTGTGAAGGATATCCCCAATGCGGCCAAGAATCGTTCTGTGTTTTCCCCATGAGGAGCGGCATCATCAGGCCATTGCGGCCGCCGCTCCGTGGGGTGAAGTCGTGTCCGTGCCCCAGGAACGGATTGCGGAAGAATTGCTCGAGGCGGATATCTTTTGCGGTCATGCCAAAGTTCCCGTGGACTGGGATGCCGTGGTGAAACGGGGGCGTTTGGTATGGATTCAATCGTCGGCAGCCGGGATGGATCACTGCCTGGTTCCCTCGGTCATCGCCTCCAATATCGTGGTGACAAGTGCGTCTGGCGTCCTGGCGGATCAGGTAGCTGAGCACACGGTGGCGCTGGTAACAGCGTGGCTCCGCAGCCTTCCCACGTTCTTTTGGGCTCAGCAGCGGGAAGAATTTGTAAGACGCCCCACGCGGGATCTTCATCGGAGCCGCATCCTGATCGTGGGCTTCGGGGGAGTGGGACGGCGTCTGGCTCAGGTTCTTCATGTTTTCAAAACGCACATCTGGGCGACGGACCTTTTCCCTGTGGATAAACCCACGTACGTGGAAAAGTTGTGTCCGCCCGAATCTCTGGAAGAGCTCTTGCCCGAAGCAGACATCACGATTCTGGCGTTACCGCTCAACGATAAGACCCGCGGGATGTTTGGTCGGGACCAGTTTGCGCGGATGAAGCCGGGCTCGCTGTTTGTGAATGTTGCCCGGGGGCCCATCGTGCGAACGGACGACCTTCTCGATGCCCTTCAAGAAGGCCCCATTGCAGGGGCCGTGCTCGACGTAACTGACCCGGAGCCGCTCCCGCCGGGACATCCTTTGTGGAAACAGTCTAATGTGATCATCACCCCTCATGTCGGGGGTCAGTCGGCGACCCGGGCCGACGATATCACGCGGCTCATTTGCGAGAACCTTCGACGCTGGCACACGGGGCAACCTCTCATCAACCTGGTGACCGATAAGACGGCCGGATTTCCGTTCCGGGATGGCTCAACGCCGCTTTGGATCGATGTGTGTGATTCGATCAAGGGAGATTTTTGAGTTTTGCCGTTAAAGGACGGCGACGTTTCGGTCTCATACCCGCGGGTGCGCCCGACTTTGTTGAACGACCGCCGCAACACGGCGCCAAGGCCCGCCTTTTCCACAACCTGGGTTTTGTGGGCCGTTCTGTGCTATGATGTTTAAAAAGTCGAGGCGATCCGGCGGGAGAAAACTATGGAGCCGATTTTTTTTGAGCCGTTTTTACGGGAACAGATTTGGGGTGGGCGACAGCTCGGATCCGTGTTGGGGAAACCTCTCCCCAATCAAGGTTGCTACGGAGAGTCTTGGGAAATAAGTGCGCATCCTCTTCACGTCAGTCAGGTTAAGGGAGGCCGTTTTGAGGGTTGGTCGCTCACCGAGCTTTGGTCAGCCTTCAAGAAGGAACTGTGGGGTGAGAAAGGCGAACCACCGGCCGAGTTTCCCTGGCTTATTAAGTTTCTGGACTGCCGGGATTACCTTTCCATTCAGGTACATCCGGACGATGCCCTCGCCGCCATATTGTGCCCCGCCGAGAAAGGTAAGTTCGAGGTCTGGACGGTCGTGGAAGCCGAGCCGGGGGCGAAGATCTTTGCCGGTCTGAAGGCGGGTGTACGGCCCGACGAGCTGCGAGACGCCCTCCAGCGAAAAGAACCGGAGACGTGCCTCCACGCCATGGCGCCCCGCGTGGGGGATGTGATTGTCCTGCCCCCGGGAACCGTCCATTCTGCCGGGGGTGGCGTCCTGGTGGCGGAGGTCCAGACGCCCAGTGACGCCACATTTCGGCTCTACGATTGGAATAGAACGGACCGAAACGGGCTTCCAAGACCTCTTCACATTGAAGAGGCTGTTCGCGCAATCAACTGGGATCAGGAACCCTGCTCCGTAGTGAAACCGCGGGAAATCTATCGCGATACCGGGGCGGTGGGAGAACTCCTGGTCGAAGGCCCTCCATTCGTCCTGCGACGATGGACCGTTTCACCGGGGGCCGGGCTTTTGATCAGCCGCGATGTGCTGGGCGCCTGGTTGGTCCTGTTCGGTAGCGGTGAGCTCCTTGTGGGTGATTCGGTCTTCCCGATGAATCGGGGTGACACCGTTTTGATTCCCGGGAGTTGTCCCCACGCCCGGTGGGAAACGACGTCGGCCGGACGGGCGATTTTGCTTTCCTGTCATCCGCTGTGATCCATGGAACCGAGTGATCCATGGAACCGAGGCCCAACCGAGGAGGCAGGGGCTCCTCCGGTATGAAACCAGTGCAATCTCGGCGCATTGAATCACCCGGTGCAATTGCCCCGGTCGCGCGCTGCCATGGCTGGCACTTGGTGTGGCTAAGTCGATCGCGGCGGGCAAATGGTCTTATCATTCCCAAAACTCATTTCTAAAATTGAGGGCATGGAAAGTGTTCAGCCGGACACGGAGGCGATCGCGACGAATCTGGGTTTCCTCGTCGACCTCATCCGTGCCCGCGATGATTTCGCTCGGTTGCTCGCGTCGCTCCGCTTCGGTCAGGGTGTGGTAGCTGACGAAGCGGCTGGCTCAGGGTCTGCGCTGCTGGCGGCCGGTCTTACCGGGGCTTGCCCAGGCGTTGTGCTCGTGGTCGTGCCTGACGAGCAGCTCGCCGATGCGTTTCTGGATGACCTCAGGCTTTTCGGGATTGATGAGGTCGCTCTCTTCCCCGCGCTGAGTTCGCCCGTTGAAGACGCCCGTCCCGACGATGAGATGCTGGGTGAGCGGCTGCGAATCCTGTTGCGCCTGATTCGGTCCCGGTTTCCACGGGTCATCGTTGCCTCCGGCGAGTCGCTTCTCCAGAGCGTTCCCCCTGTTCATGTGCTCAAAGAACGACTGTGGACGTTGAAAGCCGGGGAGAACCTGGATGTCACCGCGTTTCTAAAGGCCATTGGGGAGCGCGGTTACCGGAGCGTTCCTACGGTTGCGATGCCCGGCGAGTTTTCACTACGGGGCGGAATTCTCGACGTGTTTGCGCCCGAGTGGACGGCTCCTCTCCGCATCGAACTTTTTGACGAGCGTATCGAATCGCTCCGGCATTTCGATGTTTCGTCGCAGCGAAGTGTGGAGCGGGTGGAGGAGATCACACTCACCCTTTGTCCGCTCGGCGGAGAACCGGCAGGATCGTTTTTTGACTATCTGCCGCCTGAAAGCTGGACGGTGTGGATAGATCCGCAGGGCATTGAAGCCTCTTCGCGGAGCTACCTCGCTCGATTGGACAAACCCCGGTTCCATCACACCTGGGAAAAAATTGTTCAGGATTCCCAGAAGTTTGCGCGGCTGGAAATCTGGGACATCGCTCCGGAAAACCAAGGCGAAGTTTTCCACGGGCAGATGGAATCCGTGGAGCGGTTTTCCGGGGATGTTGAACGGGTGCGGGAAGAGCTGGACGCGGTGGCCGGCGACTCCCGCGTGTACCTCGTTTGCACCGCGTCGGCCGAGATTGAGCGACTCCGCGAGTTGTTCGCCAGCGCTCAGATTGCCAGGTCTGGAAATCTCCATTTTGTGGTGGGACGGCTTTCGCGGGGATTCCGACTTCGGCCTGAAAAGATCGTTTTCATCAGCGTCAACCAGCTTTTCCAGCGAACCGAGTTCCGCATTCCGGCACGACGGCCAGAGTCTCGCCCTATTGAAGATTTTCTGGATCTGAAGGAGGGAGACCTGGTCGTTCACGTGGCACATGGGATTGCCCGGTATCGTGGATTGACGCTCCTTCAGAAAGGCGATCAGGTCGAGGAGCATCTGCTACTGGAGTTTGCCGAGGGAACCAAGCTCTATGTGCCGACCTCCAAGATTGGCCTGGTGCAGAAATACATCGGAGGCGCCCGGGCGCGGCCGAAACTGTCGAAGCTTGGGGGACGAACGTGGGTACGGCAAAAACAGGCCGTGGCCGCGGCGGTTTTTGATCTGGCGGCAGAGATGCTCGAGATGCAGGCCATCCGGCAGACCCGTCCCGGCATCGCCTTCCCTCCGGACACTATTTGGCAGCAGGAGTTCGATGCCTCCTTTCCATTCGAGGAAACGCCGGACCAGTTGGAGGCCATGGCCGCCATCAAACGCGACATGATGAGCCCACGGCCCATGGATCGGCTCCTCTGCGGGGACGTGGGCTTCGGTAAAACGGAGCTGGCGATGCGGGCGGCGTTCAAGGCGGTGGATGCTGGGTACCAGGTCGCGATGCTGGTTCCAACGACCATCCTTGCGGAGCAGCACGTGAGGACTTTCCGGGAAAGGATGGCGGAGTTCCCCATCCGAATTGAATGCCTGTCCCGGTTTTGCACGCCCAAGGAGGAAGCGGAAATCCTTCAAGGGCTGGCCGAAGGGGC
>NZ_JACIYL010000142.1 GCF_014359955.1 Thermogutta sp.
GGCATCCGCACTGCAATATTGTGCTTGACATCGGGGCCGTCAGCCGACAGCATGCGCAAATCGTGAGGACACCCACCGGGTATTTCCTGGAGGATCTGAACAGTCGCAACGGGACTTTTCTGAACGAACAAAGGCTGCATGGGCGCCAGCCACTCAGACATGGGGACAGAATCCGGATTTGCGACCTTGTCTTCGTCTTTCACGACGCTCCATCGGGCACCGGCGAAGGGGGACAAAACAGTCTCACCGAGGCCGCGTGGATCGAAGACGAGGAACGTTTTCGGTCGGGCTCCACCATCATGTCCCGGCTGGACGCCACCTCGCCGACCAATCGCCTCCAGGTGAATCCTGAGGCGAAATTGCGAGCACTTATGGAGATCAGTCAGAACTTGGGGAAGGCGATCGCCCTGGAGCAAGTCCTGGACAAGGTTTTGCAGAGCCTCCTCAATGTTTTCATCCAGGCTGATCGTGGCTTCGTCATTCTGCGAGACCAGAGCACTGGTAAGTTGATTCCCCGGGCAGTCCGCTCTCGGCGACCGGAAGACCAGGAGAATCTGCGGATCAGCAAGACGATCGTCAATGCCGTCGTGCAGAGCAAGCAGGCCATTCTCTCGGCTGATGTGGCGACCGATTCGCGTTTCGACCTGAGCCAGAGTATTGCCGATTTTCCCATTCACTCGGTGATGTGTGTTCCTCTCATCGGCAGTGACGACACCGTCCTGGGTGTGATCCAGATGGACACGCGGCAAAGGAGGGCACGCTTCACCCAGGAGGATTTAGAGGTGCTCGTGAGCGTGGCCAGTTTGGTGGCGGTCGTTGTGGAAAACGCCATCCTGCATGAGGCTTCTGTTCGGGAAGAGCTTCTCCGGCGGGAACTGGCGCTTGCTCACCAGGTTCAGCAGGGATTTTTGCCATCCTCGCCTCCCAAAATTGAAAACTATGAATTCTTCGACCATTACGATCCCGCGCACGAAATTGGAGGCGATTACTTCGATTACGTTTCTCTCCCCGCCAGGCGGCTGGCGATTGTCCTCGCCGACGTTTCTGGAAAAGGTATTGCCGCCGCTTTACTCATGGCGAAACTTTCGGCGGAAATGCGATACTGCCTGGTCAGCGAGGGGAGTCCGCAGGCGGCTCTGAAACGCCTTAACAGCATTTTCTGTAGCGAGCGGTGGGAGGATCGCTTTATCACGATGATTTTGGCCATTCTCGATCCGATCACGCACCGCTTCTGGCTCGTCAACGCGGGTCATTATCCTGCCATCCTGCGGAAAGCCGACGGAAGGATCGAGATCCTCGGCAAGACCCACGCCGGGTTACCCATTGGTGATCCAAAAGACGGGGAGTATGTCGCGGAAACCGGAGTATTTGAACCCGGGGATGTTCTCGTGCTTTACACGGATGGAATGCTTGACGCCCTCAATGAACTCGGCGAGAGTTTCGGTCAGGAGCGTCTGCTCGAGGTCATCCGGCAAACGTCGGGTCGGGTCACAGAAATTGGCAATGCTCTGGTGAATGCTATCCACCGTTTCGTGGGGGCGCGGGCGCAGACTGACGACATCTGCCTTGTGATACTGGGCCGCAACGCCAGCCCAAATTCCGGCGAACATTCCTCGGAAGAGGCCAGGCAAAAGCCCTCTGCCGGTCCGTCTGAATGATCCGTGGCAACGCCGGGGAATCAGTGCCCCACTATGATGCCCGAAGCCGGATCAAAGACAGGAAGACAGGAAAACCGATCCACCCGTGCAGCCTCCAGGATGTCGTTCTCCATCCCGGCCGCGACGAGCTTTTCTCCAGCCCGGCTGCGGCGAAGTTGGTTGGCCAGAAGTTCTGGCGGGACAGGTTCAGCCCCCGACACGTACGGTTCGACGAAACTCGCCTGCCAATTCTCCCGAGCGGTTAACGCCTGGGCGTTCATCTCATACCGGAGGCCACTGCGACGTTCCAGGCGGTCCACGAGATAGCCCGCGAAGAGTACGTCGTCCCGAGTTACTTCGCCGTCGGCTCCTGCACAGAGCAGGTGGATGGCGGAGGTTTCCTCGAACAACTCCTGAAGGACCCGGGACGCATTCACGAAAGCCCCTGCAATGACCTTGGACGCCTTCCGACAGCGACGAAAGGCCTGAGTCCCGTTCGTCGTGGTCATAATAATGACGGATCGAAAGACCCGCTCCGGCTGAAACTCCGTTGGCGAATTGCCAAGGTCGAACCCGGGAATGGGCAGGCATTCCCGTTCTCCTGCCAATAGGACGTGGGCATCGGGATCCGTTTGACGCAGCAACTCCGCGAGCCGTTCCGCCTCTTCAACCGTGCCGCACGGCACGACGGCGGTAGCCCCCGCTGCAATGGCGTGCACAATCGTCGTGGTTGCCCGAAGAATGTCAATAACGACGACGGTGCCCGAGGCGAGCTCGTCCGGTTCCACGAGATTGGGCAAAGCGTAAACGTTGATGCGCGGAATCATAACAGCGTAAACGGTAACTGTTTGGGCGAAATGACGCGTGTTCGGGACCTGCTCGGGTTGTGGTACTGTGGTACATCCAGTGTTGTCGTTGACGGACAGCCGGTTGCCGCGAGGTGTTGGCCGGGTTCCCGCTGGCAATGTCCGACAACCCTGGCCAACACATTACGTAAAAAATGGGTCCTTAACAAGAGCGAATCGCCAGTTTAACTAAAAGACATAAAACTGGCAGTGTCCGCATAGCCGTGTGGTCAGGTCAACCACGCCGTTTTACTTGAAGGATACAATAAGGTATCAGCCGCGGGCAAACGGCGAAACCGGTTAAAGTGCAACCCGTAAGACTCAGGGAGAAAGGGGCCGAGGGGCCTCGGTCGTATTTGTTGAGCGGAAACTCACCAGGTTCTTGTAACTTGGGGAGATACTTTCGCTGACGGGACGCATCTTTCGTCAGGAATTTTGTCGCAATTGAAAAAACAGCGAGAAGGCTCGATGCGTGAGGTTTCAATAGAAGTGCGAGATAGTCCCCGGGTGAAGGTGGACAAGCAGGCGGACCGCATCCGCGAGATGTTCGCCGAGATCTCCCCTCGCTATGATTTCCTCAACCATTTTCTCTCCTGTGGTCAGGATATTCTCTGGCGGCGCAAGGTGGCGCGGCTTTTGAAGACCCTTGGACAGGGGCCGGCGCTCGACGTGTGTTGCGGCACGGGAGACCTGATCCTGGAATTTTTTCGCGTGGTTGGACATCAGGTGCCGCTCGTGGGAATCGACTTTTGTCGCCCCATGTTGCGACTGGCGCAAAAGAAGGCTCAGAAAAAAAGTGCCAGGATATGGTTTATCGAGGGTGATGGTTTACATTTGCCGTTTTCCGATGATCAATTTTCCGTGGTGGCGGTGGCCTTTGGCCTGCGCAACATGGCCGATATGCGACGAGGTCTAGCGGAAATGTATCGGGTATGCCGGCCGGAAGGGCAGGTGGCCGTTCTGGAGTTCACACTTCCTCGTGCCCCCGTGTTTGGCAGAATTTACCGATACTATTTCCAGCACCTGCTTCCACGGATAGGTCAACTGGTGGCCCCCAATCGGCACGAGGCCTATGGTTATCTTCCGGCGAGTGTGCTCGAATTTCCCCAGGGCAATTCCCTCTTGCGTGAAATGGAAGGGGTGGGGTTAAGGCATCTGTGGTATCGTTCGTTTACCTTCGGTGTAGCAACGCTCTACGTGGGTACCAAATGAAACGACAAATCGTGGTTGCCATTACAGGAGCAAGCGGCGTAACTTATGCCGTCAGGCTGATTGAGGTCCTCCTGGCGGCCGCCTGTGACGTGCACCTGACCATCAGCCGTGCGGGACGGACGGTTCTCAAAGAGGAACTGGATCTTTCCGTAGATTTGGAAAACTTTGCACCGAGCATGCTCCTGCTCGATAATGCAGAAAGGGCGGAGGACCCCAAATTAAAGGTCATGCGGGCGATTGCCGGGGTCACCGGAGAATCGAGCCATGTCCTGGCAACCCCGGTGGGTGAACCGGGGCAACTCACGTACTATCACTATAAACGACTGACGGCCCCTATTGCGAGTGGTTCCTTCCCCACAAACGGAATGGTGATTTGCCCGTGTTCGATGAGCACGCTGAGCACGATTGTCCACGGGGGTGGGACTAACCTCATCCACCGAGCTGCCGAAGTCCATCTTAAAGAGCGACGCAAGCTCATCTTGGTGCCACGCGAGACTCCGTTATCCCTCATTCATCTGCGAAATATGGCACTGGCGGCCGAAGCCGGCGCCGTGGTCCTGCCGGCGATGCCGGCCTTTTATCATGGCGTGGTAACGGTTCGAGACCTGGTCGATTTCATCGTGGCTCGGATTATCGACCAGCTTGGGATTGAAAATGAGCTGATTCGTCGGTGGGGAACGTAGGGGCCGCCGGGTATGATTCCCGAGCTGGAAGTTCGTGTGATCGTTGGATTTTTTTGAGACGTTTTGGACGGAATCAAGGGCGATGCCATCAGCAAACTCTGGCATAGAAGGGAAACCGCGAGGGATTTTCATCGCCGTATGGCATTACCTCGAATTGATCCGTTTCAGCCATACGTTGTTTGCGTTGCCGTTCGCAGCGCTTTCGGCGGCCATGGCGTGGGCGGAGACACCCTTTCGATTCCGCGATCTGGCGGGATTTCTCCTGTGCATGGTGTTTGCCAGAAGCACTGCGATGGCGTTCAATCGTCTGGTGGATCGGGACATCGATGCCCGGAATCCGCGGACGGCCATGAGGCACCTGCCGCGGGGGATCCTCACGGTGTCGCAGGTGGCCGTGTTCACCATTATTTGCGGCGTCGGTTTTGTTCTTTCCACTCTGTTGTTTCTCCCGAACGTCTGGCCGGTCTTGGGAGCGGGGCCGGTTTTGTTGTTTCTCCTGGGGTACAGCTACGCCAAACGATTCACCTGGCTCTCGCATTTTTGGCTTGGGACAGCCCTCGCCCTGGCACCGGTAGCCGCCTGGGTGGCCATCACCGGGCGCTTCGGGTGGCCTCCTTTCGTGCTTGCCGGGGCGGTTACTCTCTGGGTGGCGGGGTTCGACGTGATTTATGCGTGTCAGGACTATGAATTTGACCGTCAAACCGGTTTGAAAAGCCTACCGGCATGGCTGGGGGTACCCAGGGCCCTCCGGTGCGCTGCGATTCTCCACGCAGGGATGGTGGTTGTTTTAGCCTGTTTGCCCATGGTTTATTCGCGACTGGGAATTGCGTATTATGCAGGTATCGTGGCCATTGCGGGGCTGTTGATTTATGAACATCTGATCGTACGCCCGACGGACCTCAGCCGCGTGAACGAGGCTTTTTTCCATGTGAACGCGGTGATCAGTTTGGGGCTTTTTCTCGTTGGCGTGTGCGATATTTGGATCCTGTGAAAACGTTGTCCGCCTTTCAATATGGGAATCTGGCGATGAGCGTCGCAGCTTTGACCACACGTTTTTCCATTCGCAAGCGACTGGAGGATATCCAGAATAAGATCTCAGCAGGCGAGCGGTTGTCCTTTGAGGATGGGGTCTTTCTATTTCAACCTGAAGTCTCGCTTCATGAGGTCGGCCGGCTTGCCGAGGAAGTATGTCTCAGGCGGCATGGACGAAACGTTTTCTATAATCTCAATATGCATCTCAATCCTACGAATGTTTGCGTTTATCGGTGCAAATTATGTGCGTTTTATCGAACGGGCAAAGAATCTGACGCCTATTACATGACGCCGGATCAAATTCTCAAGCGCGCGGAGGAAGCCGATCGATCCGGATGTACCGAAATCCACATCGTCGGGGGCCTGCCGGGTGGCAAGCCATTCGAATGGTACGTGGAGATTCTGCGTCTTATTCACAGCCATTTCCCGCGACTTCACTTAAAAGCCTGGACGGCGGTGGAAATCGCCTGGTTCTGTCGAATTTCCGGATTATCTGTTGAAAAGGTCTTGGAACGGCTTCTCGAGGCAGGTTTGGGAAGTCTTCCCGGCGGCGGTGCCGAGATTTTTCATCCCGAGGTACGGCAAAAAATTTCCGCTGGCAAAGCCGACGGCGAAACCTGGCTAAACGTCCATCGAGTGGCCCATCGGATGGGACTGAAGACCAACGCGACAATGCTTTTCGGCCATATTGAGTCACCCGAGCACCGGGTCGATCATATGTTGCGGCTCCGCGAACTTCAGGACGAGACGGGAGGTTTCCAGGTGTTCATTCCGCTTCCGTTTCATCCCCAGGGGACAGCGCTCCATCATCTCCCCAAGCCGTCTGCTTTCGACTGTTTGCGGACCCTTGCGGTGGCAAGACTGTTCCTGGATAATTTTCCGCACATCAAGGCCTATTGGATTGCTTTAGGGGTCGGACTGGCGCAGACGGCTCTCGCTTACGGGGCGAACGACCTCGACGGGACTGTCCGGTACGAGACGATCTATCATGATGCGGGGGCGGAATCGCCGGAAGCTCTCAGTGTGGAAGAATTGTGTGGACTGATCCGAGAAGCCGGACGAGAACCCGTGGAACGGGATAGTTTGTATCGGCGTGTTCGGAGGGTCAGCCCGACCGAATGGGAGATCGTGGAAGATAGTCAATCGCATGGGAAATGAACGGCCCAGCGTTCGCCGGTCAGCGTCTCCGGCCGAGGAGAGTCCGCTCCACCAGCCGGTGCAGTATGTCAAAGGGGTTGGCCCGCATCGGGCTGAGCTTTTGCGACGGCTGGGCGTGGAAACGGTGGCCGACCTGCTCTTCTTCTTCCCGCGGACGTACGAGGATATCAGTGACGTTCGGAAAGTTGCCGAATTGGAAGAGGGCAAACTTCAGTCTGTCATCGGAGTTATCGAAGACATCGACAGCCATGTGAGCCGCAGTGGGCAGGCCATCGTGGGAATGGCCGTCGCCTGCGAGGACGGCTATGTCCGTGCGCTGTGGTTTCAACAGCCTTATCGACGTGATCTGTTTCGCGTGGGACAGCGGGTGATGCTTTCCGGCCGCCCGCGCCGAAATGGCCTGTTCTGGGAAATGGCACATCCCCGGGTGATCGTACTGGGGGAAACGGAACGACCGCAGGTCGCCCCTCTTCCCGTCTATCCGCTGACAGAAGGGCTCGCCCAGTGGCAGATGCGAAGGATCATGGAACATGCCGTGGGCACCTATACCTGCTATCTGGAAGAAGCCCTGTCACCTGAACTGCTTGCCAAGCGGCGTCTCCTGCCGATTCAGGAAGCTGTCGAGCAGATCCACTTTCCGACCGATCGAAACCGTTTGGAAGAAGCGCGACGCCGCTTCATTTACGAAGAATTGTTGATTCTCCAATTAGCCCTGGGTATCAAGCGATACCAACAGATCACCTTGAAGAAAGCCCCCGTGCTCCGGCTGACCCCTAAGATTGATGCGCGCATCCGACGGCTGTTTAAATTTTCCCTCACAAAAGCCCAGGATCGGGCCGTGGCGGAAATTGCCGCGGATATGGGACGGCCTGTTCCCATGAACCGTCTTCTCCAGGGTGATGTGGGAAGCGGCAAGACGGTCGTGGCGCTTTATGCGATGCTTCTGGCAGTGGCGTGCGGGTATCAGGCGGTGCTCATGGCCCCCACAGAGATTCTGGCCCGCCAGCATTTTCAGACCATCGACGAACTGCTGGCTGCCAGTCGTGTCCGCCGGGCACTGCTCGTGGGCGGTTTGCCTTTTGCGG
>NZ_JACIYL010000143.1 GCF_014359955.1 Thermogutta sp.
TTCCCGGGAATTGAAGCTGAAGTGACTCACCCCATATCCGCGGACCCGCGCGTCGCTGGTCTGGGCGAAAACTTTTCTGATTTCGTCGAAGGCTTTGATGAAAGTGGCGGGGTTGGAGCGCCAGGTTTTGCCGGGAAAACCCTGGTCAACGAGGACGACGTCACCAATCTGTTTTTCTCCCAGAAGATCCGAAAACGGGAGCGGCGGCGGACCAGAGCCCTGAAGCCGCTGCAGAAGGGCAGGGTAAAGTGTTTTTTCCACGAGGGTGCTTTTTCCTGCCCCACTCACTCCGGTGACCGCACAAAGGACGCCGAGAGGAAATTCCACCGTGACATGCTTGAGATTATGCCCGGAGGCTCCCGCTAACCGGATCCACCCCTGGGCCTGTCGGCGGGGGCGTGTCAGCACGATCTGACGCCGACGGTTGACATACTCGGCGGTCAAAGTGGAGGCCTTTGCCAAATCCTCCGGTGGTCCCTGGAAGACGATTTCGCCACCACGTTCCCCGGCTCCTGGTCCCAGTTCGATGACGAGATCCGCCTCGCGGATCAGGGTTTCGTCGTGTTCGATCGCGACGAGCGTGTTTCCGCGGTTGCGGAGGCGAAGGATCATCCGACGAAGTGCCGCCCGATCTCGCGGATGAAGTCCTGCGGACGGTTCATCGAGGATATAGACCACGTGTTTGAGACCGGAGCCCAGAGCCGCAGCGAGGAGCGTTCGCCGCAACTCCCCGGTACTGAGGGAATTGCCCGGTCGGTCGAGATTGAGATGACCAAGACCAAGTTCCCGAAGCGAAAGAAGTCGTTCCAGAATTGCTTCCCTGCAATAAGTGGCCTGGCGGGTTTCTGGCCCATCGACGACGAGATGGCGAAGGAACTCAATCGCCTCATCTACCGTGAGGGTGCAAAATTCGCGGATATTCAGCCGACGTGCCCGGACTTCCCCATCTTCGTCCCCTATCTCGGAAGTTGCGCATTTTCCGGCTTCGCCCAACCTGGCCTTTTGCCAGTCACTTTTCAGGAAAACGCTCAACGCCTGACGTGAAAGGCGGGTACCGCGGCACTCGGGACATCGAATTTCCACTTTCCATTGTTGCATCCAGGCACGCCAGGCAAATCTCTGCCGCTGTCTTTCCAGTTTCCGAAAAATTCCTTCAAGCCCGGCAAAACCTTTTTCCTCGTTTCCGTAAAGGACCAGCCCCAGTTGTTCAGGAGTTAAATCGCCCACCGGTCGGTCAAGCGGAATATCCAATTCCCGGGCCTGACGGAGAAGTTCCTCCTGAAATCGGCTCAGTCCAGGCCTGCGCAGCGGGGCGATCGCTCCTTTTTCCAGGCTGAGATGGAAGTCCGGAAAAACCCTGGCGGGATCCAGGGTGCCGACTTTTCCCGTACCCTGGCAGCGAGGACACGCACCGACTGCTGTGTGACTATTGAAAAGATTGGGTTCGGGTGTGGCAAATACTTCTCCGCATGTGGGGCAGACAGGTTGGGAGCTAAACTCAGCGCGGAGCCATTCTCGGTCATTAATCCGGCACCACCTCCAGACGACGTCCCCAACGAGCGTTCCCCGCTCAGAATAACGTTCCTCTGGTCCTCCCGCCTCCGAGGCGCGTTCTCCTTTCTCCACAAAAATGAGGCACTTTCCGCTACCCTGCGCGAGGGCCGCCTCAATAGACTCACGAAGTCGGGACTCGGGACAACTTCCCAGTTGGATCCGGTCCACTATAACTGTCAGGGGCTCATTCCACCTTTTTTGGGTAACCGGCTCGACCTCCCCCGAGCCTCCGCGGGCTGGACAGCTCCTCTGGGCAACCATTTGTTGAAGATCCTGTACGGACAGGACTTGGCCGTCGACAAGGACGCGCGTCCAGCCTTCTGCCGCCAGTTTACCGGTGACTTCCCGCAGTCTATCAAGAGGGCCTGGTGCTGCGGAAAATGCTTCCGCAACGCAAAAGGCGACCATCGCCCGACGGCCGGTCAACCAGTCCGCTTGTAAAGTTTCGGCGATTGCTTGTGAATCCCAAGCCCGCACAGGCCAGCCGCAACGTGTGCAATAAATTTCCCCAAGGTGTGTATAGAGCAAACGGAGAAGATCGAAAATTTCCGTCAGTTGGGCGACATCTCCCCGAATCCCCCGGGTCCGCACCTGGTCGCCCACGGCTACCGTGGGCGAGAGATTGCCGATGTAGTCTACATCCGGGCGGGGCAGATCTTCGAAGTGCTGGCGAATCCGCGCGGAGAGACTTTCGATATACCGCCGCTGCCCCTCAACGTAGAGCGTATCGAAGGCGAGGCTGGTTTTGCCACTTCCACTGGGACCGCAGAGGACAGTCAGCTTTCCTTTCGGTATTTCGACATCAAGGGACTTGAGATTGTGGGTGCGGGCGCCTCGAATGATGATGCTGCGTCCTGGGGAAGACATGACTGTCCAGACGGTAGGCTGATTACTCCGAGTCCCGCCGCCGTGCCGGGCCTCTTCGCTACCGGTCTTGCTGAGGTGAGCGTTATTCGCTCCATGCAGCCACGATGGCCGCTGACGCCTGTCCTTGCGGCGTCACATTGATGTTCACAAAGACCGGGCGTGAAATCTCCCGAGGTTCGCGGACGACATCCACGGGACAGGCGGGATCAGGATCATCGCAGTTAAGTGTGGCAAACAATTGTTTGTGGTTGAGTGCGAGAACCCCCAGGGCCAGTTCCACAGCCCTGCGCCGGCTCCCAGGTTTCCGAAATAACTTTTCGCCGCGATAACGGGTACCTTTTCGGGCCCAAAGACTTCAGCTAGGGCCTCTGCCTCCTCCTGATCGCAACTTTGAGTCCCCAGCCCGTGGGCCATGACAAAGCCAATATCCTCAGGTTGCATTTGGGCCTGATCGAGAACTGCCCGTAAAGCCAAAATGAGGGCGGCCTTTCGATCGGCAACGCAGTGACGTCCCGCCACAGCGGCCGAGGCTGCTGCCAGGACTTCACCGTAAACCTTGACGCCTCGCTTGAGTGCCGACCGACTATCTTCGAGAATGACGGCTGCTGCCCCCTCACCAGGCACCATGCCGGGACGGTTCTTGTCGAACGGCCGGCAGGCCGTGGTGGGCTCCTCATCGCCGAGCGCGACTTCTTCCTGTTGAACCGTGTGAAGGGCCTTCATCAAACTGAGCCGCGTGCCGGTTACCCCGACCACCATGCAATCGGCCCGCCCCGCACGGATGATGTTGAGTCCATCTGCCAGGCACACGCCGGGGCTTGCTTCTCGCACCGTCAGGGAATTGCTCGGACCCCGCAGATCGTTGTAAATGGCCAGGTGGCTCGCCGGCATGTTGGGGAGGTACTTGAGAAGCCACAACGGGAACAGTCGCGGCATCCCTTCCCCGGCCCACCGGTCAAAATGGAAGACCCCGTGCCCATCCAAGCAGGCCTTGATGCCTTCGAGAAATTCCTGGGGCTCGCTGACCATGTAGTCGCTGCCAAAGCTCGTGCCGATTCGTTCGGGCTCAAACGTCCCGATTCGAATCGCCGCATCGTTGAGGGCAAGCTGGCCGGCAGCAACGCCCATCTGACATTCACGGCACATCACTTTGAGTGCTTTCCGGAGGTTTTTTTGCGCCTCCTTGTCCATTTCGCCAAAGTCTTTGATGTTGCCCGTGAATTCTCTAACTTCGCCAGCCGCCCGGAGGGGAATCACCTCCCGTGGGATCCCGCTAGGGCGCGCAAGGCCGGACCGTCGGGCCAGCACCGCCTCCCACATTTCCTGGGGGCTCCGCCCGATGGGGCAAAGCACACCAATTCCTGTGATGACAACGCGTCGCTCCGAGCGATCCATGGGTTCGCCCTCAAGCCTGTGTCGGTCTGCCGGTCTGTAGGTCGCGAATTTTTAATCTTAACTGATCGCCCAGCCGGCGTCGAGGGTCGAATGATTTTTACTGCTGCACATTCCCTGTCAGAAAAATTATTGACAAAAAACTGCACCAGAGATAAGCTAATCGCACAAAAGATAATTTAAATGACGCAATGGTGTTGCGACGGTTGTGTGGTCTTCTTGTTTAGAAAAACTTGGGGGTGACCTATGCGCCTTTCACGTTGCCCTGGTCGGCGCGCGTTCACACTTGTCGAGTTACTGGTTGTCATCGCCATCATCGGAATCCTCATCGCACTCCTCCTCCCCGCCGTCCAGGCAGCACGCGAGGCCGCTCGGCGAAGCCAGTGTAACAACAACCTCAAACAGCTTATGCTGGCCTTCCATAATTACCACGATAAATGGAGTCGGTTCCCGCCGGGTCTCGTGAAGATGGGAAACTGGTTCGCCATAAACAATTGTCCAGAGGGGCAATGCGGCACATGGTCGTGGGGGGCGTTCATTCTGCCGTACTGTGAGCAATCTGCTCTCTACGAAACACTTCGTCCGACGATGGTTCCATCCGACGCTGCTATCCAGCCCGATCAGGTGTACGCCCTCGTACGGCAACGATTGCCACTTTTCCGATGCCCGTCGGACACCGCCCCCGACACCAATACAGAGCGCAAAGTGCCGCGCATTGGTTTCTACGGAAATGCTAATTGCACGACGGGGTGCGTGGATGTGTTTACAGCCAATTACGTTGGATCGAACGACAGTTATAATCTGAACCGCGAGTACACGGGCACCAACCAGTTCAATGGTTTTCTGGGATATGGGCAGACGGGGAGCAATCCCCCACGTTGCACGCCCATTGGCGACGTGACGGACGGAACCAGCAATACTTTTGCCCTGGGGGAACGAGCCTGGCAAATCCAGGGGGTTATGCTGCGGGCTGCGGTTCCGATCATCGCCAATGGCGACACCGGAAATCACTCGCGACAGGGGCAGGTCTATGCCATGGCGTGTGGTCGCTGGCCGCTTAATTGTACCTCGGCCCCCGAGTGTGACCGGGGTTTCAGTAGCATGCATCCAGGAGGGGCTAACTTTGCGATGGTCGACGGCTCGGTCCGATTCATTTCGAATACCATCGACCACAACAATGCCACCTCGGCTGTGGATAGTACCTACGAACGACTTATCGCCATTGATGATGGTCAACCTGTACAAGTTCCTTAACATGGCTGGTTGTTCCAACTCGGGGGAGGCCAACGGTGAAGCAAGTAGCTCTTATTCTGGTGGTGATCGTCGGGCTTTTCAGTTTGACTGGGTGCGGAACTGGCGGTCCCGCGCTCGGACAGGTTGAAGGCACAGTTACGCTCGACGGCGTTCCCCTTCCCGGAGCCCGTGTCATTTTCACTCCTGTGGATGGTGGTCGCTCATCCATGGCTGTGACTGATGGCAGCGGCCACTATGAATTGGAGTTTGCCGCTGGCAAAAAAGGGGCTGTGGTGGGCAAACATAAAGTCACAATTTCGACTTTTGAGGAGGGCGAAAAAGATGACAGCGGAAAACTTGTAGGCTTCGTGCCAGAGCGCGTTCCCGCAAAGTATAACACCAACAGCACGTTGGAAGTGGAAGTCAAGCGAGGCCATCAGGTCATTGATTTCCCGTTGGACTCGCGATAAAAGGTGGAGGCCAGCCACCGCTTATGCGGTTCACGAATACCAGCAGGTATCATTCTATTTAGTGAGAGGAGGTGTTGGTATGCGTCGCAGCAGAAAAGCGTTCACCCTGGTCGAACTCTTAGTCGTCATTGCTATTATTGGCATCCTGATCGCGCTGTTGTTGCCCGCTGTACAAGCAGCGCGGGAAGCAGCTCGCCGATCCCAGTGCAGTAACAACCTCAAGCAGCTCATGTTGGCTGTTCATACGTACGCGGATACCTACCAGCGGCTTCCGGCGCGGCAATCTGGAACCGGTAATATCGCCACAGGTTACCAGCGACTGCGAATCAGTGGCTGGGTGCAGTTGGCGCCTTTCTACGAACAGAAATCGGTGTACGACGCGGCCATGCAAGCGAATGACAATCCCTGGTCTGATAACGCGGTTTCACACTGGCAGCTTACGGTAATCCCGACACTCAATTGTCCCAGTGACGCCGGAGATATTCCTCCAAGAGGGGCCAAACGCGGATCGACAAGTTATGCTTTTTGCGCGGGCGATAATTACGAAGCCTCGGTGCACAATCCTACAGAACGCTCGGACGCCAATCAAGCGGCAGCCCTCATGAATACACCCATTCGTAATCGCGGGTGCTTTGGCCGACAAGATTATAACTCACTGGCGGCGATCACCGATGGTACAAGCAACACCATTGCCCTGGCTGAACGCTCTCGCCCCCGCCGGGATAATGACCGCGGTTCTGCCATTTATGACACAAGCGGAGATCCGGCGGCATACATTCCGCTAACCTGCCGCGCCTACTGGGCAGGAAACGCATACATTTCTGGTGCTCCGATTTTCACCGCCGACACCTCCCCAGGATACCGCTGGGCAGACGGAGCTGCATACTTCGCTGGTGTGACGACAATTCTACCCCCTAATACGGCCGTTTGCGCAATTGCCGGTGGCGGCTGGAGCGGCATTTCAGGGCATTTTGCCCCGGGGATTTACACGGCGACGAGCGAACACCCTGGCGGTGTCAATGTAGCGTTGGCCGATGGAAGCGTGCGTTTCATTAGCGATACGATCGACACCGGTAATTTGGGTGTCGTGGCGCCGTTGCCGACAGCCTCTGGCCCCAGCCCCTTTGGCGTCTGGGGAGCGCTGGGAACGAAGGCAGGAGGCGAAACGATCACAGGATTCTAAGAAGTGACAAATTTAAGCGTCAGCTTGCGTATGGCTCCGTTTGACGGTAGAGTCGCGTGCTTTCGAAGGATCCGTCCGTATCGCATGAGGGCATCCATGGGCCGGCGATTTATTGTGGCAATTATGTTATGGTTCGTCTCTGGTTTGGTCATTTCGCAGGGATGCGGTTCGCGTACCCGGGGAAATATCCCACAAACGGCTCCGGTTTCGGGGATCGTTACTCTCGATGGCCAGCCGGTGGACGGGGCCACGGTCGTGTTTGTCCCGACGGGAACGCCTGCCTACGGGGCGTACGCCGTGACAGACTCCAAGGGCCGTTTCGTGCTCAAGTCGTCGGAGACGGTGAGCGGCGCCGTGCCTGGCAAGTATTTCGTGCAGGTTACAAAACTCGTCACGGATACGACAGGTAAGCAGTATGTTGTTGCGGAGGATGCCGAGCACGCGGCTTTAGCGTCCGGCGACACCACCCCCACAGGTACGGGGGGTATTACACGGAATGTGCTTCCCGAAAAGTATGCCAATCCCAAGACGTCTGGAATCGAGGTCACCGTCCCACCAGAAGGGCTGCAAGACTTCGAGATAAAACTCAGTTCCCAGTAACACCATGTTCCCTTGAAAAAACGGTTCATCCACAAAAGCCGTGGTTTCAAGCGGGCAGGTTGGTTCCTGGGAAGCGACTGCGCCATGGGCTTTCGCAACCGCTACGCTTTGCAACCAGGGGCTCTGACCACGAAGGAACTTTCCACGAGTGTCGGACGATATGGGTGTTCCACGTTCGTCTGGCCGCTGATGTATCTCCTTTTGGCTCTGTGGAGCTATCGACATTGCCTATCCACGGGTGCGCTCCCGGCCAGCCGA
>NZ_JACIYL010000144.1:0-319 GCF_014359955.1 Thermogutta sp.
CGGGTTTTTCGGAGCCCACTCCGCCGACCGTGGTGGTATGCCGTCCCTGTCCGATCACAACCGCCAAAAAAGAGCGCGGTGGATCCTGCTTACGAAAAAACGAATCAGGATCGCAAAAAAGCACCAGCGCTTTCCAGGATTGACCCTGCAGCCGGGAACGGATTACGAGTTCGTTGGCCGGGGAGATGCTGAATATGTCTCGGTGCCACTGAGCACAGTTTCCGGTGGGGTCGAGAGAGGCATGTACTCGTCCAACTGGGGAAACTCGCTGAGGTCTTTGGCGATGGCACTTCGCAGAAAAGAGTCCACCCACCAGAAA
>NZ_JACIYL010000144.1:329-7556 GCF_014359955.1 Thermogutta sp.
AATATCCTGCTTGCGAATAGACTGCCGCAGTTTTTTCATTCGCCGCTTGCGCTCTGTGATCGGCATGGTACACGCTTGATGAATCGCGGAGGCAACCTGCTGGACATGGAACGGGTTCACAAGGATGGCCCCATTTTGCAGTTGAGAAGCTGCTCCGGCAAATTCACTCAGAATCAGCACTCCGTCATTATCCACGTTCGTCACGCAGTATTCTTTGGCGATCAAGTTCATACCATCTTTGAGCGGCGTGATGAGCGCCACATCAGCCGCGCGGTAATACCCCAGAAGCTCGTCAGGAGCGAGAGAACGGAAGATATAATGGATGGGGACCCAGCCCGGTTTGGTAAACTCACCGTTGATGGCCCCCACAAGCCGTTCGATTTCTGCACGCAACCGGCGGTACTGCGCAACGCCTGTTCTGCTGGGCACTACAACCTGGATCAGCGTGGTCTTGCCCACCAGGTCGGGATACTCCCTTAATGCCTCACGGAATGCCTGCAGCCGGTGGGGAATCCCCTTCGTGTAGTCAAGCCGATCCACTCCCAGCAGGATCTTACAGTCGGCCAATGTTTTGCGGATCCCATCCTTGACTGCCAGGACTTCTTTAGAGCCTGCCCGGCGAACAAAAGACCGATAATCAATGGAAATGGGGAAATCCCCAATCCGCACGAATCGGTCGTTGACCTGCCCCACAACCACGCGACCACGTCCGTGCCATTTCACGTCCGGCATCAGTGCACGGAAACAATCCAGCAGGTTTCGGCGATCCCGCGCTGTCTGCACCCCCAGGAGATCAAATCGGAGAAGGGCCTTGAGAATCTCCAACCGCCAGGGAATTTTCAGAAAGACGTCGAGCGGCGGAAAGGGAATGTGAAGGAAAAAAGCCACATAGCTGTTCACCCCCAGAGCACGCAACTCCTGGGCCACCAGCATGAGCTGATAATCGTGTACCCAGACGAAATAATCGGGTTGTGATTCTGCGGCGATGGCCTCCGCGTACTTGTGGTTGACCTGCTGGTAGGCCTGCCAATATGTGGGATCGAAATTAGCCAAGGTAGGGAATTCATGGAATAAGGGCCAGATAACTTCGTTGGAGAACCCCTCGTAGAAAAGTCGTTGTTCCCGACGGGACAATCCAACTGGTGCAATGCGGTAGCCGAGGTCGCGGCCTGCGCGATCGAGGAGCTCACCGAGATTCGGGGCCGCTTTTTCCTGGGGAATGCCCGGCCAGCCAATCCACACTCCCCCTCTGTTCCGCAACACCGGGGCCAGGGCCGTCACCAGACCGCCGCTGCCGCGGTCGAGCCGCCAGGTCCCGCTCCGTTCTCGGGTGAGTCTGAGAGGCAAACGATTGGAAACGATGAGCAACCGTTGACCTTTTTTATTGCCGGTCATGATCTCCTCCTTTCCTCGCAGCGTTCAGCCAGCGATGAAGGAAGTCGTGAACTTCCCCTTCATTTTCCAGACGAACGTCTGCGTACGTCTCCCGTGGCGTCGGACTGACGAGCACACTCAGCCCCGCTTCTCCTAGAGCACGAAAGGCATCCTCGTCCGTTCGATCGTCTCCCAGAAAAGCCACCACCGTTCTCCGATCCCCCAGTTCCTGAAGAATTCCCCGCACGGCGTCCCCTTTTGTAGGTCCCGGTATCTGGAGTTCCACTCCAAGATGGAAGGCTTTCCTCTCCAAAAGGCCGCTGGGATCCTGCCGATGGAGAAAGTCCGCGATTGACCGCTGCAGCCGTTCCACCTCCTGGTCAGGCAGGCCGCGGAAGTGGATCGCGAGGCATCCCACTTTCCGTTCCATCCGCACATGCGGCCATTCTCGAGAAAGCTCTGTTCTAATTGTGTCGAGGAGTTGCTCGGCGTGTGGATCCGGTTCCCACACCCACCGTCGGCCGTCCGGAAAAAGCCGCTCGCGGCCATGACTGCCCCAGATTTCCACTCCTGAGAGGGGAAGAAGAACCGTGAGGTCCTCAGCCAGCCGTCCGGTCACCACAATCACTCGGGTTCCTTCTCGCTGAATGTCCCCCAAAAGGGCAGGAACCCAGGAATAGGGAACGGCTTTTCGTGGGTCCTCACAAAAAGGTGCCAAGGTTCCGTCGTAATCGCAAAGGAGAACCCCCTGAGCCCCTTGTGCCAGCGAGTCGAAAATCGCTGGCAATTTGTGAGGGTTTTTCAGGATCTCCATTGGGTCGTGTCAATCCTTTCGATTTCGCGGCGGAGCAGGGCCACCATCAAGGTCAGATGGTCGCGTGCCAGCCGAGTCATGAGGAAATTTTCTCGCACGTACTTCCGCCCTTTCTCGCCCATACGCTGGGCCTGATCAGGGCGTTCCAGGAGATAGCGAATTCGCATGGCGGCCCCCTCCGGAGAACTCACCAGGAAACCGGTGTGGTGGTTGATCACCTGGAGTCGGATTCCCCCTGCATTCCCCCCAATCACCGGTTTGCCTTTCCAGAGAGCTTCGGTCACCGTCAGCCCAAATCCCTCCCGGGTAGACTTCTGAAGGACAATCGTGGCCAGTCGCTGAAAGGCGTTAACAATGCGGTGGGCATCACTGGGAAGTTCCAAAACGTGGATGTTGGGATCGCCCGCGGCTGCCGCGCGAACTTCCGCAAGGACCATGCCGCCCTCGGGATCGTCGGTAGCTCCACCTCCCGCCAGCACGAGTTGAACAGACGGGAAAAACCGCTTGGTGATCTGGTACGCGCGGATAACGCCAAGCGGATCCTTGAAGCGATCAAATCGCGACACCTGAACAAGCAAGGGACGCCCTCTGTCCAGGTTGAAATCGCTGGCTACTGCGTCAATGAAATCCTCCGAGAGGTCACAGTTTTTTCCACTGAACGGGTCGATCGCTGGAGCAATCAGGTATTGCGGGTGAGGAAGTGCCCGGGCAAAGTCGGGGAGGGAAAAGATGCTGGCATCGTAGTCTTTCAGAAATTGACGCAGGTACCGCCACACGATTCGGTCCGGATGACTGGCGTCGATGTGACACCGCCAAATCCATTTCCCCTTCCGCTCAGGAAAGTGCCGAATGAGCGCTGCCGGCTGCGGATCATGGATAAACACCACATCCGCTTCCTTGAGCACGGGAGCCAACCGCTCGGCATTTTCCGCGTTGACCTGTTCGTAAACCGCCAGATCGTGTTCGCTGGGTCGATCCACGGCGCCCTGAAGACAGTTATGGAATTTTTTGGTGCAGGTGAAAAACGCCGCGTTCCCCTCGATCACATGCCATTCCGCATTGACGCCAAGTTCGTGGAGGAGAGGAACCAACTGATTGAGAATCTCAGCGACCCCTCCACCCACTCTTGTCGAGTTGACGTGGACGACTTTCATCCCCTTGAGTGGCTCAGCCAACTGTCGTAACTGGGCCACCGCGTCGGGACCAGCAACCTCTGCGTAGCGTTCAAGAAGTTCCGTCATACCTTCTCCACATGCAAGAAAGATTGGAATGCATTGATCAACTGTGAGCGCAAATCGGTCAGACTGCCGAAATACGGATCAATTTCAGACAGAGCATGCCTTAAAGGCTCATAACCCTCCCCTAACCCCTCCAGCCAGGCCGAGAAGTCGTCGCAGCAGATTGGAGATCGCCGCCTCGCGTCGATGACATGGTAAAACACCGAGCCCGGCGAAAGCTCCGGCAGCAAGGCCGCCAGGTCCTCCACGGTCTCCGCCCGACGTCCCGTATCGAACACCACGATTTGGGCTCGCAGGAAATAAAACGGCCGGGTGGCGGGGATCCACGCCAGCCACTCCTTCTGTTCGATTCTCTGCTCGATCAGCTCAATGATTTCGCCGCGAAGGACCTCCAGGTCGCTATAATCCGCCGGATCAATGATCGCCAGCAATTCTGCCAAAACTTCGTCTCGGATTTCCCGATACACCCAAACCGCGAAGTCGTTTTTGAACTCCGGGTCGTCAAACCGAGGCTGAAGCAAAGCACCCCAGAAATGATGGTAGATGCACTCGGTCGGCGCCATGGCCAGCGCCGCTTTGAACTCACTGAGATTGCTCGCCCTGAGCCCTGTTGAGAGAGGAATCAGTGCGCAGTCTTTGACAATGAAAGTCATTCTGGTTATCTCCTTTTCCAGTTGTCTTCACCGCTGGTGGCGCAACACTCGAGAATGGATTTTCTCGGGGATGGCTACCCAAACGATGCACATTCGTTCCCGCGTGGATCATGCAAGCGTTCAGAGTGCCGCCGGCCACCGGCGCCGCTGCGGAGGGCGCCTGTTACGGTGAATATACGTGCGAGGCTCTCCACCGACCACCTACCGCTTTGGGTGAGTGATCTGAATAGACATGAAGAGGTCTAATATTTGCGGCATGAGCCGAAAACGATAACACTTTTTTGCCAAACTGTTGCCCTGACCTTTATTTTGGGCCCCAAGATCGGCCGAGTCAAGCCTACTGAGACTTTCGCCGCGGTTTCCAGACCGCAATGTGGTGAATAGACGTCCGGTCCGCCGCGAGGTAAATTAAACCGTTTACGCGGCCATTCACAACTCCGATCGCTTTGGCAAACTGCCATTCCGAAGGGCGTCCGCACTGAGAAAGAGTCCGCATCGCAACCATTTGGAGGAAACACGGACATGAACATGGATGCGCTTGTAGCACTGTGCAAACGGAGGGGGTTTCTTTTCCAATCCAGCGAAATTTACGGAGGAATTAACGGTTTCTGGGACTACGGTCCGCTGGGGGTGGAGCTCAAACGCAATATCCGCGAGGCATGGTGGTACGACAACGTGACCTCTCACAACGAACTTGTCGTGCCGCCGGGTGCCCCGTCCGCGTTCCAAATGGTGGGCATCGACTCCACCATTATCATGCATCCCCAGGTGTGGAAATGCTCCGGACATTACGACCTTTTTCATGATTACATGGTGGATTGCCGGGAAACCAAAAAACGTTACCGCTACGACCAGGTTCAGGGAAGATGGGTAGAATACAACGGTCAGCGAATTTTTGTGACTACCGAGGCTGTCGGTGAGGAAGCGCTGGCCGACGTGGAACACAAGGCCCTTCGCTTCTTCAATCTTCGCACCAAGGAGGCCGACCGGCTCGCCTGGCATTCGCCGCTCGTGTCGCTCACCACGGTAGAAGATTTTTCGCAGGTGCTTGCCCCGGACGCCAAAACCCTGGGCACACTCACGCCTCCCCGCGAGTTCAATCTGATGTTTAAAACCTATGTTGGCGCCTTAAGTGGTGAGGAAAACGTGGCTTTTCTCCGTCCAGAAACGGCACAGGGCATTTTTGTAAATTTCAAAAATGTACTAGACAGCACCCGCGTAAAAATCCCTTTTGGAATTGCCCAAATGGGCAAGAGTTTTCGGAACGAAATCACGCCAAGATACTTCACGTTCCGGTCGCGGGAGTTCGAACAGATGGAAATCGAATTTTTCTGCCGACCGGAGACTTCTCGGGCCTGGTATGAATACTGGCGGCAGCGTCGATTCAACTGGTACATCAGTTTGGGCCTTGCCAGCGAACGGTTGCGCCTTCGGGATCATTCGCCAGACGAATTGAGTCACTACTCCTGCGGCACGGCAGACGTGGAATATGCTTTTCCTTTCCTTGCCCCGGGAGATTTCGGTGAACTTGAGGGCATCGCCCACCGTGGTGATTTCGATCTGCGAAGTCATATGGAGGGCAAACTCATCCGAAAGGGCAATGAACTGGTGGTGGAGCTCGGGCCGGACGGTCAGCCCAAGTATCGCGGCAGCGGGAAAGATCTTACCTATTTCGATGAAGAAACTCGGGAAAGATTTATCCCACACGTGATTGAACCCTCGGCCGGGGCAGACCGGGCTGCGCTGGCTTTTCTGTGCGAGGCCTACGCCGAGGACATGGTGCCCGACGAGAAAGGCGTTCCCACAAAACGGGTGGTGCTTCGTCTCCACCCCAGGCTGGCCCCCATCAAAGTTGCCGTGTTTCCCCTGGTCAAGAAAGACGGCATGCCCGAAATTGCCCAGCGGATTTACGCCGAACTGAAACCGCACTTCAATTGCTTTTACGACGAGAAAGGGGCTGTGGGGAGACGCTACCGGCGTCAGGACGAGATCGGCACACCCTACTGCATCACGGTGGACAGCCAAACCCTTCAGGATGATACCGTCACGGTGAGGGATCGCGATACCCTCCGGCAGTGGAGAATCAAGGCGGATGACTGTGTGGAGGTGATCCGCGGGTTGATTCGCGGCACGTACACTGTTCCTGAATGAAGTAGTCAAAAAAGCCACAGCCAAACTTACTTGGCGTGCAGGTCGCCCCCGCTTTATGGGTATTCGGCAGGCGCCGGACAGGTTCCGGTGCTTAACGGCCATTTTCTCCGGTTGACCAGAATCGCCCGGCTATTCGTGTTTCGTCTATTTGTGTTTCGTGGGCGTGCCTGGCGTGCCACGCGCTCAATCGCGGCCACAAGGTCGGCGATGCTTCCAGGTCCTCTCGTGCCTCTGATCTTCCGTGCACTTGTGGCTTCTGGCGCTATTAGTTAGTGGAGGAAAATAACAGGTGGATTTGTTTTCAGATTGGCTCCCGGCTGAAAAAAGGTTACTCATGCGAAGAACCGTTCCGATCGCCTTTCTCGTCGTTGTGTTGGCAGGTGCCTCCGCGTTTGCCGGTAGTTCCGCACAACCTGTCGAGCCCTTTGACAGCGACCAGGAGTTCAGCATCCGCAATCGGATCGACGAACTCATGGCGGCGAAATGGAAAGAGCAGGGCATCACGCCCGCTTTCATCTGTTCAGATGCGGTTTTTCTCAGGAGGGTGTACCTCGACCTGATTGGTACGCTGCCCACGGAAGACGAAGCGAGGAAGTTTCTGGAAGATCGCGATCCGCAAAAGCGGGAAAAGTTGATTGACGAGTTGCTCAATCGGCCGGAGTACGCGGATTACTGGACCATGCGATGGGGAGATATTCTTCGTATCAAGGCCGAGTTCCCCATCAACCTTTGGCCCAACGCTGTGCAAGCCTACAATCGGTGGCTCTATTCGTCGCTGGCCCGAAATAAACCCTACGATCAGTTTGTGCGGGAGCTTCTCACGTCGAGTGGCAGCAACTTTCGTGTGGGACCTGTCAATTTTTATCGGGCAACTCAAGACCGAAGTCCCAAAGGTATTGCCCAGGTTGTTGCACTGACTTTCATGGGTGTTCGGGCAGACCAATGGCCGGAGGAAAAGCTCGAAGGGATGGCAGCCTTTTTCTCGCAGATCAGCTTT
>NZ_JACIYL010000145.1 GCF_014359955.1 Thermogutta sp.
AGCGGAAATGGGGGCTTCCCAGAACAGGAGATTCCGCGAAGACTTTCAGTCTCCGGCACTGGGGGCCGGTTCTGCGACTCGGGGCCGTACCCCCTGGGATACCGGCGGAGAACCGCTTTCCTGGGGACCGCGAGTGTGATAGACGCCCACCTCGGCCTTGCCGTCTCCATTGAAATCTCCCGCGAATGGCCGATCGCCCTTGCCACCCAGCAAGAACACTTTGTCCACCTCGGTGAGGCGGAAGTCCCCGTCGGTATCCAGGATGAAGCGCCCGTCGCGATACACACCGAGTTTGGTGATGCCATCGCCGGTCCAGTCACCAACGACGGGGAGACCACCGGGCTGACCGAAGAACGCAAGGCGATCTTTCTCGCCCCAGCGGCCATCGCCATCCATATCGAGATACCACACGCCCCCGCGGAAGACGCCAATGGTGGCGATCCCGTCTCCATTCCAGTCGCCGACGACGGCGAAGTCCCCAGGCTCACCGTACATGAAGACATGGTCGATGAGGTCTTCGCGAGCGGGGCCGGCGGCTCCCTGCTTGAGGATCCGCCGTTCATCAGGGGCCTGGGCCGGAGTGGGAGGCAGGTTTCTGGGGCGCAGCGCCACGAGCCGATTCTGGGCGTCGGGAAGCCCCGGCTCGACCCGCAGAGCCCGATCATCGCCCAGCCACGCCGGTCCGAACACGCCCACGTCGGCCTTGCCGTCGCCATCCCAGTCCCCGGCGACGGGCTGATCGCCGTCCCTGCCCAGCTTGATCCACAGGTCGCCTTCGTCCCAGACCCCGTTACCATTCAGGTCGATAAAAAACATTCCGCCAAAGAACACGCCGAGCTGGACATGCCCCACTCCAGCAAAATCGGCGACAACAGGGAGTGCCGCCTCGGTGCCCAGCGTGCCGAAAGTTGTCACCTCTCCCGTGGCAAGATCAAGCATTTTCCATTCGCCGCGATCGAGCGGCAGACCTTGCCATCGCGCAGGGTCGAAATAACTCGCTTCCCGAATGGTCACCTGGTGCAGGCCGTCGTCGCGGTGTCGCGGCATTCCCCCGTTGATGACGCTCAGGTGCCAGGTGTATTCCACCGTTCCCGCACTTCCGGCAAAACGGGGAAGAGTGGGCTGGTTTGGCAATACGGGAGAAATCTGCAGGGTGATGGGTGTGCTCTCCGGCGGAATGATCGGGGACCGTGGTTGTGGAGGCAGTGGTGACGGAGGTGGGGTGAATGGGGGAAGGAAAGGCGGGATCGCCGTCACGAGCACCTCGGCAAAGTTGTACTCTTTTCCCTCGCTCCCGGCTCCCAGTGGAACCAGGAGAATCGCGTCATACTGGGGATCAAACGCGAGCGGCGGAAGAGCGCCAAGATCCATTCCGGGATTGACCGCCAGTCCGCCCAGAGTTCCCGCCGTATCCGGGCCGTCTTCGTATCCTGCCGGCTGGATTTCACGGATGGTGTAAATCCCCGGCCGAAGGTTGGTGAACTGATAAAACCCGTTGGCGTCCGTGTAGGTCACAAGCGGCTTGCCCGAGGCATCCAGCACTGGTCGTCCCTGGGCATCACGCAGCTCGATTTGGACACCGGCCAGCGGCGTATCATCGGGCGTGCGGCGACCATCGCGGAGCCGGGAGGGATCGGGACGCGATTGCCCCCAGACGTATGTCAGGGCGGGGCCGTCCTGAAAGACATAGCCGCTGATGCTGGCCGGACGGATTTCTGCGAAGTTGTATTCTTCCCCGGACACCCCGGGAGGCAGTTTCACGTTGATAATGCGGTCGTTACCATCCAATTCGCCACCCGCCGTTCCCACAAAGTCAGCGCCGTCAAGGTAGCCGCCCGGCTGGATTTCCACCAGCGAATAATAACCGGGAAAGAGATTCTCGAATCGGTATCGCCCGTCGGCATCGGTGGTGGTTTTGGCCACGAGCTGACCCTCAGACGTGTAAAGTTCGATGATCACGCCGGAGATGGGTTGATCGCCGGCGTCGATGAGATCGTTCGCGTTCTCATCCGAGACGACCCGTCCCGCGAGGCTCACCGGGGCGATTTCGCCAAAAAGATATTCCCGCCCCTGTGTTCCCGATACCAGGATAATCCCGGATATGGTGTCGGGATCCACAAGCTGCCCGCCGGCCGTTCCCGCGCTGTCGCAGCCGTCGAAAAAGCCGTCGGGTTGTATTTCCGTCAGGGTGTAAGTTCCCGGCAGAAGACCGGTAAACTCATACCGGCCGTTGGCATCCGTCACGGCCGTGGCGAGCAAACTCCCGTCCGCCAGACGAAGTTGGATCGTCACGCCGGAGAGCGTCGGCTCGCCCGGATCGTAACGGCAATTGAGATTCAAATCCGAATAGACCCATCCGGACAGCGATGCCGGCAGGATTTCGCCGAAATCGTAGTCCGTGCCGACTCCAGCTGCCGGCACGTGGATCTGAGTGATCGCATCACCGGGGTTCTGCGCTTCTCCGCCCTGCGATCCGGCGCGATCCAGGCCGTCGATGTAATCAGCAGGTTGTGCTTCTTCCACGCGATAAGTACCGGGATAAAGTCCTGTGACGGCCCAGCTTCCGTCCGCGGTGGTGGTCACCGTCCAGGACTGCTGGGGCGCAAAGCTATCAGCCTCTCGAATGACGACAATCGTGACACCTGGGATCCCGGTTTCCCCCTCTTCTCGCAGACCGTTATTGTTGATGTCGTGATACACGTGACCGGAAAGACGGGCCGGCCGGACCTCCGCGAAATTGTTGCCAAGACTCTCTTCACCTCCGCGAAGCGTGATTTCTGATATGACATCCGCGGATTGGACGGTGCCGCGCTGGGTGCCGTTGACCGCTCCCGCCGCCGCGCCCACGCTGAGATAGCCATCCGGCTGCTGCTCAACCACGCGATAGGTGCCCGGCAAGAAATTGTCAAAGCGGTAGAAGCCGTCGCTGTCGGTGGTTGTTATGCGACCGGTGAAAACGTACTCTCCCGTGTCCTCTGTCTTTTGCCAGAGCTGGAGGGTCACACCGGCGAGCGGCCGATCGCCTGGGTTGAAAACCACATCCAGATTGGGATCTTCAAACACGCGTCCGCTGATGGCCACGGGAAGCGGGGTCTGGATGAGGCTGATAAACGCTCCGGCTGTGCGGACGGGTTGAGGTTCCGCCAGCGGAGGACTGTAGCTGTCAGACGGGAGTGTCAAGCCCGAATCCACGAGTTTTGTGTCATACGCGTCGATGAACATGTCTTCGCCCGTCGCGTCGTAATAATGCGGCGCGACGAACCACGCGGTGAGTCGGGAACCTTCCAACTCATTTCCCTCGGCCACGGCATTGGGGCCCAGAAAGCCCATTTCATCGACGTCGATCGTGAAGACAAACCGTTCGCCGGCGTCAAAGCCGACGAAATCCAGAACGAGTTTTGTCCCTCCATCGGCGACGGACACCGTGTAGCCATCAATGCCGGTGGCCGAGACGACGCTGAACGGGCCATAACCGAAAGCCCCCAACCCGTCCGGGGACGTATCGAAGAAACAATCGCCGATCGTCAGGCCGTCCCCGAGTTTGTCGGTGTCAATAACGATTCGGGTAAGCTGGGTCCCGGGGGCGCCACCCTGGAAAGTGAGCTCCAACGTATCGCCACTTTCGTCAGTGCCGGTGGCGTCCTCGTAATAGACCATCCCCAGATGGATCGGCGAAGCCGACAGGAGCATGCGCGCTTCCATCTGTTCGAAGCGGCACCGACGGTAACCGCGGTGGGGGCTCGATCGCCGACCAGGATGGCGTGCGTTCCCGAATAGACGTGTGATGATGCGTTTCACACTCGTCCTCCGTGCGAGGTTGGGCTTCCGTGCATGGTTTTTTTACTGGTCAGAAAGGCCCTGTCTTCGGGCTGTAGCCATTCTCAGGGTGTATCCCTTCACGCTTGCGCGCTTACTGGCGGACGGCCCCGGGCACGGTTGTTGCAGGGCGTTCTCCGACCACTGTGGCAGCCGGGAGTCGCCAGAACCGAATCGTCGTGTCGTAACTTCCCGAGGCGAGCACGCCCTGTTCTGCGGTCCACACGAGCCGGGCAACGGTGCCCGTATGACCACGAAGCCGTCCAATCTCCCGGCCGGTGGCCACTTCGAAAACGCGGATTTCGTTGCGGGAGGTGCCGGCGGCGATTTCTTGTCCGCCGTTACAGAACGTGAGCGTGGTGATCTGGCCTTCGTCCACTTCCAAGCTGGTGACGAGCTGCAAAGAGGACGCCGACAAGGCGAAGACGCGCACCCGTCCATCCTCCCCCCCGACGGCGAGGAGTTGCCCGGTCGGTGCGAAAGCCAGGGCACGCTGCCGGCGAAGCGCAACCGTCTGATCCACCACGCGTCGACCGGTGGAAACCTCCCAGAGCTGGAGTCGGCCGGTTCCTCCGGTGACCGCGACGAACCGGTCGTCCGGCGAAAACGCGGTGTCCCGCAGGTCTCGCACACCGGTGGAAAACTGCCGCACCATCCGCCCGGTAGGGGTTTCAAGAATGGTCAGCGTCGGATCAAACCCTGCGACGGCGATGAGTTGCCCGTCCGAACTGAACGAGACGGCTCTCAACGCCACACCGGACACCTGGACACGATACAGTTGTCTGGCGGATTGCCATTCCCAAACCGTGAGAACACCCCATTCATTCACGGCTGCCAAATATCGGCCGGTGGGATCGAAGCTCAAGTCATACACCCAGCCTTCGCCCGGCCAGGTGGCCAGAAGTCGGTCCCCGCCCGAGCCGAACAGCCGAATCTGATGATCATCCCCCGCGGTGGCGAGGAGGTTATGGGCAGCATCCATGTCCAGGGCGGTGATCACCGGCGCCCGCGATTCCCCCCGTTTTTTCATATCCACAACATGAAAGGAACTCAGAACGGTGGGCGTCTGGGCACACAGGTTCCCCTGGAAAGCGGCCCACACAAGGATCATCACAGGATATGCACGCCACGAAATCTTCATTGTTGACCTTCCCGGGTAAAACGCTTGAGTACGATGCCGGCGGCAGGCCGGTCCTTTCTTAGAAATCGGCAAGCAGAGCGTTGTTTCAGCCGTCAAACGCCGTTTGAGTGATTAACTCGGATTAGTCTGTGTCTTTTGACAGGGAAGAGTGTATCGGTTGTAGCGATTATGTCGGCTGCGCAGGCAGAAACGGGGACTGGTTGCGGCGCTCCCTGGCGAATTGAACAGGCCGGGAGGTCATGCCCGTTTCTCTGATCCGCCATCCAGCAGCCGCTGCCGAAGCTGCGCGATGACCGCGGCGTTGGCGGGTGGAAAATCCTCCGGGAGGAGCCGGGCGATGTCCAGCCAGAAAAACGGGGCGCGGGGTGTCGGTAGGCTTTCGGCGGCCGGTACGGCGGAAAAGAAGCGAATTTCCAGGCGGCCGTAATCGTAATCCGCATTGACGGTGAGGAGGTGCTTTTCGATGCGGACGCTTAAACCCGTCTCTTCGCGGGTTTCACGCAAGGCGGCCTGTTCCCAACCTTCCCCTGGTTGCAACCGACCACCGGGAAATTCCAGATAGCCTGCCCAGGGACGCCCCGCCGGCCTCCGCCCCACGAGGACGAGGTCTTCAAAGTGGACCACCGCGACGGCCACCCGCTGTTCGTTCTGCTCCGATGCCCGCAAGGAATCGTTCATGATCACACATTTTGTGGGATTTTCCTGAACGGTAGAACCGCCGATGACGATCGTCAGACGGTCTTCTGAAGCACCCGGTTCTTTTCCACCACATCCGCCACCCGCCCGATGCTCCGCCGCCACTTCGCCAATCGGCCTTTGAGAGGCCTCTCCGAATAGATCACAATCCTTTTGGCTCCCAGGCGTCCCGGCTTGGGATGGAGGGCCAGATGCCAATCCCAGTAGGTCGGTGGTTGTTCGTACAGGGCGTCCATGATCTGGAAAACATCCTCCGTGGTGGGGAGGGAATCGGCCCCGGTGACGTCCAGCACCACCCAGAGGCTCGTATGGGGGTTCTCACCCACCACCCGCCGAACCCAGGGGACGATTTCGGCCGACCGGTCCGCAAATTCCCGCGCCGTGATCCACAAGGTGTGAGCGATGTCAACCGTCTCCGGCGAGGGTGCGGGAGAAGCCTCATCGAGATCGATTCTCCACACACTTCCCCCCTGGTTCACGCGCTCCGCGGAAAGCTCGTCGTTGGCGATGGGAAGCGGATCGAAATCGGTATGGAAGGCCTGTTCGGCCTCGGCCATCAACTGCTGGATTTCCTCTGCACGCAGCGATGGTGTGCTCAACACGTGGTAAGGCGGACGCGGCTGGAATTCGAGTCCCAGTTCCTCGCTCCGGCGACGGAACTCCGTGCCCGGCAGGACAGAAAGCCGAAAAACCTGGGGCTCGTGGTAGAGTCCGGAAGAAGTGAGGTATTCAATTCCCTGCCGCACTGTTTCGGCGGTATCTCCCGGCAGGCCGATGATCAAATCCACGCGGACGTGGATTCCCGCATCCATGAGCGCCTGAACACCCCGTTCAAACGCCGGGAGGTTGACCCGCCGGTGCATCAAATCCTGGGCGGTGCGTCCCACGGATTGCAGGCCGAGCTCAACTTCGACAAAGCCGGCCGATCGCATAAGCTGGGCCAGTTCGGGACGAATCCCTTCGGCTCGCAGTTCTCCCGAGTATGTGAAGCTGCCACGGGGATTTCCTTCCCGAAGTGTGTGGAGGAAATCCTCAAAATCTCGCCGCTGATTGAGTGTGGGATCGAGAAGAAACACTTCCGCCACGCCGCACTCTTCCGCCAGACGGAGGTTTTCCAGGATGACCTCGCGGGACATGTACGTGAGGCGGTCAAAGCTTTTAGGATAGAAACAAAAGCTACAGTGAAAGATGCATCCGCGAATGGATTCCAGCAGGAGCGTGTTGTGCCAGCGGGGGTCGATCATCCCGTCCAGATAGACACGGCCGACAGCGTCCAGTGAGCGCAACTGCGGGCGGGGTGGTCCAAAGCGAGAACGATGACGGTTCCAGGTTCCCGGAATGTCCGGTGCTTCAAGGGGGTGAATGAGCAATTGCGGCGAATCGGCAAGAACGGCAACGAGCTCCGCGAACGTCTCCTCACCTTCGCCCAGAACAGCCCAATCCACCGCCGGATGATTGAGAAACCACGCATTATCGGATGTTGCCTCCGGACCGCCCACGACAATGCGGGTTTGCGGTCGCAGTTCCTTGATCCGCTGGGCAAGCCACAGAGACCGCTCGGCGTTCCAGACGTAGCAGGAAAAGCCGACGACATCCGGCTGTCGCTCGACAATGGCGCGAAGGAGCGCGGCATCGCCGGCCCGATCGGCAAGCGAGGGGGAGAGGATCTCGATTTCAGCCGGGAGCCGATGCACGCACTGCGCATAGTACTTCAGATACCCGGCGGCAAGGGGGACGTTTCCCCGCACCGCTTCGGGCCCCAGGGGTGGGATCGGAAGTTGGACCAGAACAACGTGAAGTGGCATCCGGATCAAACTCGCTGGGCTGAGAGAGACTTCCAATAATGGACCGAAAGGGCTTTA
>NZ_JACIYL010000146.1 GCF_014359955.1 Thermogutta sp.
ATCAGAACGAGTCGATTCACATCCAGCCGGAGAATGCATTGTTCGAGCAGTCGGGCCAGCTTGGAGTAGAAATTTCGGGCCCAGGTTTGCAGCTTCGCCCGGTATTTGTCCTGATCCCGGACCGACTTTGCCCGCAATAACCCGCCTTCCAGGACCCTGCGATAATCGGCCAGTTCTTTCCACTCGTTGGGCGTGATCTCCGCGAAGATCTGGGTGTCCTCGCGAACTTCGCCCAGGAAAATCTCATAGAATCGCCATTGCGAACGCCGCAGATGGAGGACGCCCGCCCGCTCGTACTCGTCAAAAGCGAAAACCAGAGGCGTGATGTAGGGTTTACCCCAGCGAACCTCCACCCGTCCATGGGCTAAATCCACAACAGGAAGCTCTACCTGGAGGTCGAACCGCTCGGTCGTGAGCTTTCCGTGTTCATCTTCGGCGGCGAAAAGGGCCATGGTTTTCGCCTCCGGAACGGACAGATCGAGGAGCGTAAGGATCTCGTCATAAAGGGTTTTGGCCCGTTTTTTGGGGATACGCAAGTCCGGAATTTCGCTCAGGCTGTTTTTACAGCGTTTGATCCACGCCCGGCCTGCATTCTCCGGTTTCGCAGGATTGACGTCACAATACAGGGACAGCACGGGTTCCGCATGTTCGCCGATGCCTTTGCGCAATCTTTCGATATCCGCGGGTGTAATCATTGCCTGGACACGCTCCTTTTTCTCAAAGTGGAATATGACCGGGTTGGGGATCGCTCCGGGCCGATTCCGCGACCACGCCTTCCCTGTCGCCGATCGGCCCAAAATGGGCTGGAAAAACAAAGTATACCGCCATCGCAGCGTCGTGACGATGCCGGGTTACTCCTGACCCATCCCCTTTTTCTCTGCCGATGGGGGCGCGGGCGTCTACACGGGTTCGCGCGGGAGTGAGATTCAACCTGGGGGTTTAGTTCAGGTACGGGTTCAGTTGTAGGGGCCATTCATGAATTGCCCCTACACCACACCGTGTGCCCGTGGCTTGGCGTGGATCCCTACAAAACGGGGAACGGCTCGGCGGTTATCCGGGCATCGCTTTTGGGGGAATTTCCCTCCAAATCCCCTTGCCGCCGACTTGGTCACCATTTCGCCGCGGAGGTCGCACGTTTGAGCACTTCCCGCATGAGGTCGGCGGGAGCGTCCAGTCCCGTGAAGAGCTTGAACTGCATGCACGCCTGCCGGACGAACATCTCCACGCCGGTGACCACCTTGCAGTTTCTCGCCCGCGCATCCTTGATCAAAAGCGTGTTCTCGGGGTTGTAAACGGCATCAAAAACGAGCATGTGACTGCGGAGGTACTTGGGATCGAACGGGGTTTCGTCCACATTCGGGTGCATGCCGACGGGTGTGCAGTTGGCCAGGATATCGCAGGCCACCGAGTGGCGGTCTTCCCATTTGACGTAGGGGCAATCGAGCTTCTCGGCAAGGAGGCGGGCCTTTTCCTCGTCGCCGTCGGTGAGGGTAACCGTCGCACCCGCCCGCAGCAGACCATAAGCGACGGCCTTCCCGGCACCACCCGCCCCCAGAACCAGCGCGTGTTTTCCCTTCAGCGGAGTCGCGTCCTTGGGAGAGACTCCCAGGGCCGTTTCGATGGCCTCCAACGCCGCCCGACAGTCGGTGTTATAGCCGAGACGCTCATTCCCCTCGAAGATCACCGTATTGGCAGCCCCAATCCCACGGACGATGCTGTCGGCCTTGGTGAGTTTGGCCAGAATCGCCTCTTTGTGGGGTATCGTCACACTCAACCCCTTAATCCCCCATTGTGGGGCCTGGTCGATGAACTCGGACAAATCCTCTCTCGGCACGCGGATGGGAATGTACACTTTGTTCAGGCCCAGGCGGTGGAACGCCGCGTTGTGGATAAGCGGGCTGAGACTGTGCCCGACAGGATCGGCGATCACGCCGTAGACCTCTGTGTCCGGCCGAATGCTTTCGTAGCGGTAGACATCGCGCATTTCTTCAAAGCTGAGCTGCCCGGGGGCCAGCGTCCGCTCTGAGTGGAACGCCGCATAGCTGAACGGTGCCCCGAACTTCCCTGCCAGAATCCGTGAGGGGATTCCGATATCCCCCATGCACAGGCCAACGGTGGGAATCCGGCTCTGCGCCACAAGCTGGAACATGCGAAGGTTATCCTGGGGATGGTTGGCCACCGTGGCGATCTTGATGATATCCGGGTCGAGCGTGACCATACGGTCGTAAAGGGCCTGGAGATTCTCCGGCGTTTCGTGAAAATTGTGGTAGCTGATGATACGCTTGGTTTGACCGTACCGGGGAATCGAGGCCGCAATATCCTCCTCAAGATCGATGTAGTCCACACCTTCGGCAATGGCCGTGCGAAGAATGAGCTGCCGCTCCTGTTCGGTCCCCCGAAACCGTCCTCCATCGCGCTCTCGGCGGCAGGTCATGATAACAGGGCACGGGCGTTCGTTGAGGAGCCGCTTCACATTGACGGGCCCGTTGATATAGTCAAGCCGAATTTCAACCAGTTTCACGCCCTGTTCAGCGAGATAGTGGTGCTCTGCAATGACATGGCGATGGCGCCCGCGGGCGATACTGACACAAATGATACTGCGAGAGTCGGATGCCGACATGGTCTTTAAACTCTTCCGAACCTATCTCTTCAACCGTGGATCAACCCTTCTGCGGCAACAAAGGCCGCAGATATCCCAGCCCGGGAGAGCCCCAGTGTGTCCACAGCTTGCCCTCCCGTAAATGGGGAAACATCCTTCTATCCTAATTGGTTTGTTCCGCTGGGGGCAGATGACGTCGCTGCCAGAACACGTACAACCACGTGAGGATTCCCAGGGCGAACAGCAGGATGCTCACCACCTGGGCGATCGTCAGGCCCCAGTAGCTGCCCGGTTCGTCTGCCCGGATGATCTCCAGGATAAAACGCGTCATGGGATAGAGTGTCAAGAACCAGGCCCACAATTCCCCGTCACTTCGAGCAAAGGGTTCATAGGCCAAAAGAAACAAACACAGAATGAGGGCGTTGAAGGCGCTGTAAAGCTGACTGGGATGGACGAAACGGCTGTGGGATGGAATTTCGTTCCGCGATTCCCAGGCGTAGTCACCCCCTTCCCGCGTTTGGATATGCACGAAGACGGAATCCGTGTTGGTCCAGGAAGAATGGCCGGAAACCGCCCGATGCTGGACCGACGATGGCGCCACTCCCCCGGCAGTGCAGACGCAGCCCCGTCCCCCCTCGATGAGGACAGGATTCCCACTGGCGGCCACCAGCTCTTCGACGAGAACGGCGGTGGGGGACTGCCCTCCGTGACTGGTAAGCTGCCTTCCGTTGACGACCGCGATGTGCTGGCCGGGCTTGACCCCCGCCCGAGAAGCCGCTGACCCGGGCACCACCTCCACAATGATCGGCAGACGATCGGGATCCCGGGGATCTTCATGAAATCGAATCCCGTAAAGGGTCAGTTGGCCATGCTCCACCTGGTTGAGAAAGGCGAAGGACCCGGCCGGGAACTGCACCGACCACGGTAATTCGCATACGCCGCCAAAACAGCAGCCATTGAGAAAACACCCGATGCGTCCGAACGCCAATCCCAGCAGGAAGCAGGGTGCCAGAAGATCGAAGATTGCCAGCAACCTGACCTTCTGCTGCCAGGCATAAAAGGCGATCCCGGCCAGTCCCCCCAGCAGCGACCCATACACGACCAGGCCGCCCTGGGTCACATTGAGCACGGCAGTCAGCCCAGCCACCGGTCCCTGCGTTCGCCAGACAGGCCCGTAGTGAACAGGCCAGTATTCAATGACATGAAATAGCCGAGCGCCAATAATTCCGGGAATAATGCACCACAGCGCGAGGTTGGCCACCCACTCTGCGGAGAACCCGCGTTTTTTGGCTCTCAGAATGGCCAGGCCCACCGATGCCAGCACAGCCACCAGGAGCATCGTCCCATAGCCGCGGACGGGAAGCCCGCGGAGAGGACGGCCCGCCGCGTCGTAAACGCCCGGAATATCCACGCACAGGCGAGGCAGAAGAAACGCAATAACAACCGCCACGATCCCGTGCACGACGACGGCATTCCAGAATTCACCTGTCCAGCCGTGCCGACGCAGTGTCCAGATCAGGGAAAGCCCGGTCCACGCGATCCACAACCAGAAGAGCAATCCCAGGCCGAACAGGGGCACCGAGCCGACGCGTTCCGGAATATAAAACAGTGTCCGCCACATGAGTTCACTTCGCTATGCCTGTCATGTCTGGTCGGAGTCGGGAATTCGGGGCGTTTCTGGTTGCTTCGGCGCTTTGAAAGTCCCAGTGCTGATGGACGCTGTGACGGAATCATCCAGATGGGGGCACGATCCGCATGTTGTCGATCAACCGGGTGGAACCGAGGCGCACCGCAAGCAGAGCCTGCACCGGCCGATCGATGGTCAGCACCTCTTCCAGCGTCTCGGGATCCACCAGGGCCACATAATCGATTTGGGCATACGGCACGCTGCCGATTAACTCCCGCATGGCATTGGTGATCGCGCGGGCATCCTTCTCCCCGGCGCTGACGCGTTCCTGGGCCAGACACAGGCTGCGATAAAGGACCAGGGCGTCCTGCCGTTCTCTCGGGCTGAGGTATTGATTGCGGGAGCTCATCGCAAGACCGTCCGGCTCGCGGACTGTGGGACACGCCCGAATCTCCACAGCGAGATTCAGGTCCCGAACCATTTGCCGCACGACCAGAAGCTGCTGATAGTCTTTTTCGCCGAAATAGGCAATGTCGGGTTCAACGAGGTGAAAAAGTTTGAGGACAACCGTGGCCACCCCACGGAAATGGCCCGGCCGAAAGGCCCCCTCCCAGGGCTGTGCAAGGCGCCCCACCTCCACCCAGGTATCAAAACCGGCGGGATACATGTCGCTGTCTGTGGGGGCGAAGACCCAGGGAACGTCGAGCTCGGCCAAAAGTTGCAGATCTTTGTCCAGATTACGGGGATAGCGATCGAAATCCTCGCCTCGCCCAAATTGCGTGGGATTCACATAGATCGAAACGACGACCTCATCGCATTCTCGTTTTGCCGCGCGGACCAGACTGAGATGGCCCTCGTGGAGCGCTCCCATGGTGGGAACAAAACCGATCCTCCGCCCGGCCTGACGCAGTTGCCGGCTTCGGGATTGCATTTCCTGGGCGGAGCGAATAACTTTGGGCATTGCCATAGCCTACTCCCGATGTTTTTAGAGGGTGGCGACAGACCGCTGCCTACCGAAAGCTTCACCGGCAAATCGCCATCCTCCATCGGCCTGCGTGATCGCTGAGCTGGGTAATCCAGCCGCTTTTTTTCAGAGCGATCTCTAATACCTTGTCCCCGAGGTTTAAGCGGCGCTGCCTAAGCAGAACGCTGATCTTCATTATCCCTAATTATCGCCGGCCCATTAAGAGGTGAAGACAGGTCCCTCAATAGGGCGATTTTCAGAATGTTTTCGATCGAAACCTGGAAAGCAGGATCGTTACGGCAGCGGTGTGCCGGGTTCTTCGGTGGCTTCCAGCGCGGCATGGATGTGGGCCGGCCACTCGTCCGGGTTGGAGGTTTCCACAAGCACGACCGGCGATCCTTGCCGGACTCGTGCCAGAATTGCCTGATGGAGGAAGCCGTTTTCGCGGTCGAAAGACGCCGTGTGTTCCCGCGGGCAGTCAGAATCCCAGAACTCCCACCGAGCCGCGAGTGGCCCCAAGATCACGAGCCTCGGCCGAAGCACAACCCCCCGTTCCGGCGAATCTCGGTTGACACGCGAACTCCGTTTTGGAGGCGTCACGCCGAGTAAATCTTCAGAAGGATTTGGAGACGTTTGCGGTGACCGTGATCGAACGCGACGGTGCCAGGTGAGCCTTGTCGGCGGCAGCCCGGTCACCACGCTTTGCCCTTGCCGAAGCTGCTCCTCCAGCTCTTTCCACCACGAGATAGCCTGGTCTTCGTCCACGGTTTCAACCCCCAGCCGCTGCAGAAGGCCGAACGGAAGGTCGGTGGGCAACACTGTCAAAGGACTGTCGGCCGTAAGGCGTGTCAGAAAGTTTCCCTGCTCGTCGAGATTCTCCCTCTCTGGAAGCGAGGGCGAATCGGCCTCGCGCTCAGATGCCCCCATCGCAACACCAGCCGGAGAGTTGACCGATCGGGTTCCAGGAAAGGTCTCGGGAATGACGATGATCCAGCGGGGAGCTTCGCGGAGAATGTTGAGAATTCGGCCGACGCTCAGTCCACTCCAAAAGTGCCAGCACTGGGGACGGAGCTCGGCCAGAGATTCCAGGAAGAATCTTCTGGCGGCCAATCGGGGATGGGGGATATAAAGACCGTCCTCACACACCGGCCCGGCCTCGTCGAGAAGAATATCGAGATCAAGACTGCGGGGCCCCCACCGGGTATGGCGGGTTCGTCCAAACCGTTCTTCCACAGCACGCAATGCATCCCAGAGGGCCTGAGGGGACAGCGCGGTCCGCAGGAGAGCAACGGCGTTCACGTAAGGAAGTTGCCGGGCAGGACCGCCGATGGGGCGTGTCCGACGCAGTCGGCTGACTGCCTCCACTTCCAGAAATTCCTGCTCCGCCAGGCACTTCAAAGCAGCGCGGAGAATCTCCTCCGCATCTTCGACATTGGAACCGACTCCCACGGCAACCAGTCGGGAGGGGAAAGGGGAGGGCGATTTTTCTGTGCGCGATGCCATGTGACTTGCAAGCGGTCAGGAAACGTTCAACACAGGCGACTAAAGGAAACGACGGTTGTACGGCAGGTCGAAAGCCTGCGCCACATTGGGGTGTGTGATTTCTCCCCGATAAATGTTGACGGCGCGGGCAAGCTCTCGGAATTCCTGCGCCGCCCGTTCCACGCCCAAATCCGCCAGCCGTTTTACCCAGGGAAGCGTGGCGTGACACAGGGCGGGAGTACTCGTCCGCGGAACCGCTCCCGGAATGTTGGTGACGCAATAATGGACGATGTCATTGACGAGATAAATCGGCTGGGCATGCGTCGTCGGCCGACTGGTGGCACAACACCCCCCCTGATCGATCGCCACATCCACGATGACGCAGCCCGGTGGTATCCGCTGGAGGTCTTCCTCCTGGATCAATCGCGGGGCGCGGGCACCGGGAATAAGGACTGCTCCGATGATCAGATCGGCCTGACGGATCTGCTCACGGATTGTGTGCCGATCGCTGAAAAGCACAGCGCAATTGGGCGGCAGGACATCGCTCAGGTAACGGAGTCGATCCAGATTAATGTCAAGAACGGCGACGGAGGCGCCCAATCCCGCGGCCATTCTCGCGGCATTGGAACCAACCACCCCACCTCCCAGGATCACCACCCGGCCGGGCGCCACCCCTGTCACGCCACCCAGCAAAACTCCGCGACCCATTTGCGGGCGTTCCAGGTATTTGGCCCCTTCCTGAATGCTCATGCGTCCGGCCACTTCACTCATCGGCGTGAGGAGAGGCAGTCGGCCCCGATCATCCTGGAGCGTC
>NZ_JACIYL010000147.1 GCF_014359955.1 Thermogutta sp.
CAGCCCCTTCAGCTCAATGTGGTGCACAGGGGTTTCCACTGTGCCCTGGAACTCTATCAGATGGGGAAGACCGGCGGCCTCAATTTTTGCCTCCTTCAGATTGACCCCGTCGGGCGGATAAAGATAGAGGATTCCCCGTTCGGCATCGAGATACCATTCGCCGGGGGCGTCCAGCTCCTCAAAAACGTTTTCCACAAATCGGTACTGTGGATGCGGCGGCGATGGCCGATTGTTCTGCCATCCTCCTTCCATTTCCAGCCGCCCGTCACTGGTCTTCCCTGTGATCCGCCAGTGCATATCTCCCCACAGGGCACGATGCATGGCGTGAAAGAAAGCCCCTCGCGGATCAGCCCAACGTGCCACGCGTTCCGGGGCGATGCAGTCCGCCGCAAATCCCTGGAAATACTTCGCTGAGGGATCATAGTTGGGATACCGCGCGAGATGCTGCCGCTCCCCATTGATGAACAACTGGTCGAATTTCAGCCCCGGTGGCACCCGGGCCTGGACGATTTGTCCCCGGTAAGGCTGGAAATCAAGAACCAGGCGGCACCCACCGCTGATGATGACCTGGCCCTCCTCGGCCGCCTCATATCGGATCGGTGCGTCCGCCGATCCCGAATCGGCGGGCGTGAAAACAAGTGTTTTCTCGAGGTAATAAGTGCCGGGCAGAATCCGCACGACAATGGGCTCCCGCCCGCGCGCCGGATGCCAGGCCACCGCCCGACGCGCTCCCTCCAGCGTGGCCAGCGGAGAATTTCGCGTGCCAGCCGCCGCATCGTCTCCATGGGGCGCCACCCAAAGCTCCGCGGCAAGACCGGGAATCGCCGTCACAACCACAATCGCGATAAGACATGCCGGCACAACGCGTCTCCAACTGAAACTCATGGACATTCTCCCGTATCGATTGCGGAACTGCTCCACTTGATGGACAGCGGCCAATCCAACGCTGGAGCACCAGTCGCGGTCGGGGCCATCCATGCATTCCCATAACCGCACAATGGGCCGTGGGTGAGGTCGCCGCGCTAATCGCGACCGACCAGCCACTTTTCCCAAACTGTCCCCCAAATAGGCCTTTCTCCTCTTCCCTGCGGTGCCATCTGCCCTAAAACCCATCGAAGAGGGAATGGATTATCCAACCAAAAACCGGACGTGACAAGCACGTCTCTCCAAAGAGAGAAGGAACGGGCTCGTCCGGCCCGGTGAAAACCACGTCTCGTCCACCACTGGACGGCGGACAGCTGGGTCCCTCCGGCCGGGGATATGGCAGACAGGTTCCACCAGAGTGAAGCTCGTGGCACCAGGCCTTTTTCGACGTTGCCCCTTTCCCCGGGCGGCAAAGAGAAGGTGAGACCCAACTGGGCGATTTCCTGATTGGCTTGCATAATGCTGGTGCACAAGTACCATAATGCCGTTTAATGTCGTGATTTGGGGGTCGCTCAATCCACGGTTGGAAATGCCCTTGCCCGAAAGGCCCTCGCCATGATCGCACATATCCAGCATGGCTCCGGTGCGGAACCCCCGCCTTATCGCGGAAGCACAGGCTACGTGCTGTTGCTGACCGTTGTCGCTGCCCTGGGGGGATTACTGTTTGGATACGACACGGCCGTCATTGCAGGCGCCATCGACTACCTCACGGAACACTTTCAGCTTTCACCGGAGCTTAAAGGCTGGGCGACCTCGAATATCCTGCTGGGATGTGCCCTCGGCGCGGCGGTGGCCGGGCCGCTCGCGGACTATCTGGGCAGACGCTGGGTGCTGGTGATTTCTGCCATATTCTTCGCCATTTCGGCTATTGGCACGGCCATTCCTACCACGCTGACACAATTTGTTCTTGCCCGGATGCTGGGCGGCCTGGCGGTCGGAGCAGCCGCCATCGTTTCGCCCCTGTACATCGCCGAGATTTCTCCTGCCCACCTCCGGGGAAGGCTGGTGGCCCTCCAGCAAATCGCCATCATCTCGGGGATGGTGGTCGTCGCCGTTGTGAACTGGCTCATCGCGCTGCAGGGAGATCATGCCTGGAATGTGACGATCGGCTGGCGCTGGATGTTCGGCTCGGAAACGCTGCCCGCCGTCCTGTTCCTCGCCTGTCTGACCCTCGTTCCGGAAAGCCCTCGCTGGTTGATCAAGATGGGCAGAACGGAGGAGGCCCTCGCCGTACTCACCCGGCTGGCCGGTCCGGAGCGGGCAAACTGGGAAGCGGCGGACATTCAACGCACTGTGGCAGAAGAAACCGGTCGATTGAGTGAACTGCTTCGCCCCGGTTACCGGCGGATTCTCGTCATCGGCGTCATCCTTGCGATCCTTCAGCAGGTGACCGGGATCAACGCCATCGTCTATTACACGCCCAGCATCTTTCGCAGTTCCGGCAGCACGGACATCTGGGCCCTGTTCTGGACGATCATCACGCAGGCCGTCAATCTGACCTTCACTCTGGTCGCCATTGCCGTGGTGGATCGATTGGGGCGAAAACCCCTTCTGCTCCTTACATCAACGGCCATGGGGACTTCTCTTGTGCTCCTGGGCTGGGCATTTCATCAGCAACTGCCCAACACCTGGGTTGTGGTGTTCGTCCAACTGTACATGGCGTCCTTCGCGGTGGGAATGGGACCGGTGGTGTGGGTGGTGCTGGCGGAGATGTTTCCCACCCGAACACGCGGTCTGGCCATGGGAATTGCCACCGTGGCCCTGTGGCTGGCCGACTTTCTGATCACGCAGACCGCCCCCATGATGTATGCGGCGTGGGGGCCGGCCTCGGCATTCTGGACGTATGCCGTGATGTGTGCAGTGTGCCTGGTGTTCGTCCTGCTGTTTGTACCGGAAACAAAAGGCAAGACGCTGGAAGAAATCGAGCGGAGCTTTCTGGGACTGGAAGCGACGACGAGCAGACAGGGCTGAACCACCCTTTTCACCCCACCAGGAGCGTCAGCGCAAGGCTCCGGGAAGGATGGAGAACCGGCGCGGCGGCTCGGTCTGCGGAACCGGAAGGACGGATTCCTCCTCACCGAACGAAGGGATGTTGGGCAGACCCTTGGTGCCTGCCTGACGTTCCAGGGCACCCCGGACGCCCAGCAATTCCGGATGGCGGGCGATTTTGTCGCTGAACACACGAAGATCGCTGATCACCGGTCGGAGATCCTGCGTCAACTGCTGCACGTTGGTCATGGTGCGATCGAGTTTTTGGTAGAGTGTGGGATCCCGCACGAGACGGCCGAGCGTGGAATCGTCGCGGTTCAGGGTTTCACCGAATTCCGCAAGCTGGGCAGTCACACGCTCCAGGTTTTGCAAACTGGTATCCAGCCGGCGGATCATCGCGGCTCCGTTCTCCGCCAATGGGGCCGTCACCCCGCGAAGGTTGTCCAAATTTTCTCTCGCCACGCGAATCGTCTGGTTGGCTTCGTCCAGGGTGTGACGCAGATCGTCCACCACCTGGGGCACGCGGCTTAGCGTATCCTTCAGCCGCTGTTTCAGTTCCGGGTCTCCCACGATGTCATTGGCGTTACTCACCGTTTGCTGGGCAAGCGTCACTGTTTTGTTGGCATTGGCGAGCAGATCCTTCAGTTGCTGTTCGTTATCCGTGAGAATGCGATTGACGGAGCGAACCGTGTCGCCCAAGTCGGCCGCCGTCTGGTTCACTGAATTAATCGCCGTTACCAGCCGCTCCTGAAGGTTGGTGAGAATCACAATGGGATCTGGGGGGACGATTCCCTGCATGACATCGCCTTCCTTGAGAGGTTCGGTCGAAGCGTTGGGGTCCGGGGAGAGCGAGATCTCCAGGGTGGAATCCCCTAGCAATGCCCGATTCAGCCGACACACTTCATTGCGGCGAAGCACGTATTTGCGCTCGACGCGGGCGGTGACGAGCACATTCCCCTCGGGAGTCAGTTGCACGTCCGTCACGTGACCGATGACGATCCCGCTTTTCCGCAGGGGGGAGCGTTCGGCCACACCGGGGGCCTCGGGGAAGCGGATGTAGATGGTGTATTCCGCAGGAAAAGGCCAGCGCCATTCTCCAAACGTCACCAGTAGAATGGCCGCAATGAGAATGGAGGCTAGCACCATCACCCCAATTCGAAACTGCATGAGCCGTTCATCCATGGACCGACTCCTCCGCAGATTGTGCGTGATTATTTTCTTCGCGAGCCATTTCCATCAGGCGCTCGCCCGCTTCGCCGCGAACAAATTGAATGACCCGGCGATCGCTGGCTTTTTCGATTTCTGCAGCCGGGCCATCATAGAGGATCTGGCTCTCTCCGGGTTTGAGTCGGGCAAGCGGATAGAGCATGACGATGCGATCGCATACTTTGGTGGCCGTTCGCATGTCATGGGTAACAATGATACTTGTAACAGGATGCTGGCGCCGGGTGCGGAGGATGAGTTCGTTGATCACATCGCTCATGATGGGATCGAGTCCGGTCGTGGGCTCGTCGTAGAGCATCAGTTCCGGCTCCAGGGCGAGAGCCCGGGCAAGGCCCACGCGCTTCCGCATCCCGCCTGAGATCTCTCCCGGCTTTTTTCGAAGGACGCTGAGGGGAAGTCCCACCTCCGCCACCCTCGCCCGAACGATAGCCTGTATCTCGTCTTCACTCAATTGCCGGTGCTGGCGGAGCGGAAAAGCAATATTCTCGCCAATCGTCATGCTGTCAAAGAGGGCCGCGTTTTGGAACACGAAGCCCATCCGAGTGCGTTCCCGGGCCAGTTCCGCAGCACTGAGGCGGAAAAGGTCCTGACCGTCGAAGAGAACTTTTCCCCGCGTCGGGCGCTGGAGGGCCACGAGTGTTTTCAGGAACACTGTTTTTCCGCAGCCGCTTTCTCCCAGAATCGCCACCGTTTCCCCACGCCGGATCTGGATGGAAATATCGCGCAGCACCATCTGGCGGCCGAAGGTCACCGTCAGGTGGTCCACTTCCACCAGGACATGGCCGTCAGTCGGAGCGGCGGTGGCTGTCGGGCTGACGTGGGGTTCTGTGGCATAGGTCATGACGGCTGACGAACGTCGCACCTCCGAAGTGTCACTGGGTAATCTCGCATTAAATCAACCGCGGGCCCTGCGGAAACAGCACATTGTAGAGCGCATCGAAACCGATTCCCAAAAGCAGATCCAGAAGCAGGATCGTCACGAACGAATGGACAAACGCGTAGGTGGCAGCGCGGCCGACGCCTTCCGCGCCCGGATCACAATGAAAACCATGGTGGCAACCGATCACGGCGATGGCGCCTCCGAAAAACAGCGTTTTGGCCGTTCCCGAGAACAGATCAAACCACCCCACATAATTTGCGGAGTTCTGAAGGTAATAGTAGGCGTCGATGTGCAGCAGGTAAACGCTGTAATAGTATCCCCCGACCACGCCCATGAAGTCGGCCACCAGCGTGAGCGCGGGAATGAGCACCAGGCAGGCAAGAAACCGGGGAACGACAAGGTAATGGATGGGGTCCGCCCCCATGACAGCCAGGGCGTCGATCTGTTCCGTGACCCGCATTGTGCCCAACTCGGCCGCCATCGCACTGCCCACCCGACCGGCGAGCATGGTGGCGGCCAGGACCGGCCCAAGCTCGCGGACGAGTGACATATTGATGACCGCCCCCAGCCGGGTTTCCAGGTTGAGCATTTTGAACTGGGCGTAGCTCTGCACGGCGAGGACCATCCCCACAAATGTCCCAGTGAGGGCCACCACCGGGAGGCTGAGCACCCCGATCTGATAAAAATTCCAGATAATCGTCTCCCGTCGAGGGCGCCGGATGACAAGCCAGCGGAGCGTTCTCGCGAAGAACAGCGAAATGCTCCCCAGCCCGACGATCCAGTCCATCGTTCGGGCACCGACGTCCGCCACCCATTGGGCAAAGTTGTTGAGCATTCCCCCGGGTACACCGGGGAGTCCGTTGGGCGAGCGTAGTGAAGCTGTACTCACCGCATGCCTCCGAGAGAGCCTGGACGATCTGCGTGGGGTCAGACCTGTCCCACAAGTGCGCAATGCCCCTGCTTTCTCTTCGACTTTATCGAATGTACGGCTTGAGACAAACGTAGGGGCAAGACGGTTGGTTCAAAAAAAACGACACGCTAACGTCCCGACAGAACTGCCAAATCAACCTGCGGACTACATATTGCCCGGAGTTTTTATCACCCCCTAGCCCCCTGCTCACTGCCGGGTAACATTGCCCGATCCTGCGAAAAGGGACCCTTCAGGGCAGCGGAAGCGGTGGCTCGGCCGCATATTCTTCATAAAGCTGAGGGATTTTTGCCTCTGCTGTGCGTCCCTTGTGGAGAATGACGCGGTAGCGGAGCTCGATGCTTTGGCCCTTCCCCAGAGTGTAAGCGCCGCTGACATCGGAGCGCCCGACAAAATCATGCCAGCCGAACGGGTTGGCCGCGAACAGGCCGTAGGTCCGCACGTGCCAGTAGGTAGGAAACCGAAAACTGCTGGGGTGATTGAGCACGGCGATTCCGACGATCTCCCCGTCCACGGGCCCTGAATAGTCAACCCATTTCGCCTTCTTTCCCCAGGCGTCCTTGTCCTCTTGACCTTCGCTATTCACGATTTTTCCGCCTTTTTTCGCGTCCACGGTCATTGAGTCGGCCACGCGAAGCCCGAATGTCCCCTCTTTGGTATCGCCGAACGTGACACTGGGCGCAACGGCCGAGAGACGGATGGCGAAATCGATGACACGGTTCTCGCCAAGCGGGTAAAAGAGCAGCTTGCGGACATCGTTGAGGAGGACCGTTCCATCGGGCGCGACCCAATCGTTTCGGGTGACGACGATCCCTTTGGTGCCCCCCTCGAGAGTCAGAAACTCCCGATGAACGATTTTGCCTCGGCCGGGGGCTTCTTCCCAAAAACTGATGCCGTTTACATCACCATGGGTAAACCACAGGGAACGCTGGTGGGGGTGGTCGTGTTTCTCCCCTTCGCCGGGGCCCATGGGCCATTCGCGAGTGAAAGGCTTGCCCGTCGGGCCGATGATCGGCCAAACGTAGGGCTTGAATTCCCCATCGGCCACATAGGCTGCCCAGAGTTCGCCGTTCCCCAATATTTCCACCCCGTGATCGGTTTTCTGAATGGAAAAAGTCACAGCCGAAGACGGCTCTCCGCTGACCCCACTTCTTGAGAGCATCATGACAGCCGCCAGGGGTATCGCCACCATCAGGATGCACCGCCAGCACCAAAGGGATGTCGCCGCACTCATGGAAGTCTCTCCTTGATCCGCTAAAATAGACGCCAACTTTATCCCGTGACTGACAGAGATTGTAATCCGGAGCCGCCGGTATTGCTATCGAGCGCGTCCAAGGATGCGGAAGCGAGGTTGCCTCGGGTTGCCGGCCATTGCTCCAAGTCAAAAGCCGACGGGGCAAAGGTTCTGTGCGAGAAATAGGTTTCGTTCGCGTAAATTGAAGTCCCTCCACGTAAGATGAATATAGGGAGGGACCTGGCTGGGAAAGTGAGGAAGGGGCGACTCCCCTCTTTGACATTGAG
>NZ_JACIYL010000148.1 GCF_014359955.1 Thermogutta sp.
AGCCAGCCGTTCGAGGAGGAAGTGTTCCCGCAACAGCCGCACCACGACCTCCCGAGCTTCCCGAGCGATGTGGTTCAGCTCGCGGCGGATTTCCTCGGCCGTGTATCCCGACCGGGTCAACTCCACAGCCCGACGCCGAATTTCCCGCTCGGTCTGTTTGCGAACCAGGTCTTCCGGCAGATCGAACGGAACCACATCGAGGAGTTGATCCAGGATTTGCTTCCGCAGATCTTCATAGACCCGCAATTCCATCCGTGCACGGAGCTGGTCTTCAAAAGATTTGCGGAACGAGTCGACAGAATCGTACCCGGCAACGCGGGCGATGTCTTCGATGCTCTGCGCGGTTTGCGGCCGAAGTACTCTGTGAACCTTGAAGTGCGCCTGGACGGTCTTTCCGGCGAGATTGGGATCGGCGCAGCTCTCCGAGACTTCCACATCGCAAAACCGGGATTCACCGTGGCGAACACCGACCATTTTTTCGCCGAAGTCGCGAATGATCCCGTCGAGGAACGTGAGCGTGGGGCGAATTTGAATGCGTTCGTCATCCGCGGTGTTGAGGACTCGTCCCTCGTGCCGCAGTGTGATTTCGCATTCGATGTAGTCGCCCATCTCGGCTGGTCCGTCCACCTCGGTAAGGTCGGTGAACTTTTGCACGAGCTGCTGCATCGCGCGGTCAACGTATCCGGGTGTGAGCTCGAACACCTTGCGCTGGAGCTTGAGACCACGCCACCGGGGCAGCTCAAATTCGGGCCGGACTTCGACGGTAAATTCGAACGCAAAATCGCCTTCGTCAGGCAGTTCGACGTCGTCGGGGTCCAGGTCGGGATCACCGATCGGGGCGAGTTTCGCCTCTTCGATCAGCGACCAAAAGGAATCGAGCATCAGCCGGGATTTGACCGGCTCCTCGAGTTCACTGCGGAAACGTTTTTCCAAAAGCCGGCGCGGCGCGCGACCGGGACGAAAACCGGGAACGGTCGCCTCGTCGCGAATTTTGTCCAGCTCTTCCGCGAAGTAGCGATCGACCTCTTCCCGGGGAATGGTCACGATGATCCGGCGTTTACATGCCCCGGCCGATTCCACGTCGTACTCAAACTTGAGCTTCGGCTTCGCCTCTTCCTGGACCGCCGTCCCGAGAGACTCCTGCGGATTCTCACCCGCGGCATCCGTTTGAGGCGGATTCGCACTTAAGGCATCATGTTCGGGGATGTCGGAAGCAACCATGCCTGAATCCGTTTCAGAGGAAATGTTATGGGTGCAGATGCACACAGATCAGAGTGCCCGATCCAGCCGCCAGAGGGTATCTCAGACATTTGACTCGCTTGCAGCCGATACAAACCGCTGCCTGCGCCGCTTTCTGTGGGGGCACTCAGCCTTCACCTAATAAAAAAGAGCGGGTGATGGGACTCGAACCCACGACAACGACGTTGGCAACGTCGTGCTCTACCACCTGAGCTACACCCGCATTCTTGATTCCGGTGTTTGGTTCACCTCTTCAATTGGCATTATAGGGGCCAGCCAGGGCATTGCAAGAGGGTCCCTGCCTGAGCCATCGCCACCTTGGCTCCGCCGCCGGGAAGGGGCCCGGACCACCCGAGGCTTTCCCCCGGGGAGCGGGAAGCAGCAGGCCGTGACCTGCCTGTCAGGTCCATATTGCGACCTGGGCAACCGAACTCACGCACCGGGCCCTATCTGCTAAGTTCAATTCGCGTATCGACATGGGGGCAATTCGTGAATTGCCCCTACCACAGATTATGCCGCGAGGTTGCGATAGATCCTTCCAAGAATGGGTCAGGTTAGGGGCCCTGTCGCTGAGCGACGGCCGGCCTAGACTTGCAGGCCGCCCCGGCAGTCAATGACGTCCACTCTTCGCCCAATTTGTTGCCACTTCAAAGGATCAAAGCTAACATAGATGCTTGGAGGCATCGAGCGAGGCCGTCTGAAGTGGGGCCACCGAAAGGGGGTATGCCTGTACCATTGCGGGGCGGCTCGATCCACATAGGCAACATTCTGTCGCCGCACTTGGGAACAGAGGAAGAGGTATGCCGGAACTAACTGCCGAGATATTGGCCGAGCGGGCACACGACGTGGGGCTGATTACAGACTGGGAACTGCGCCAGATCTGGTCGGAGCTCGGGCGAAAAAGCGTCAGTCTCGACGAGTTCATCCAGTTCCTGGTCCGACGGGAATATCTCACCAACTATCAGGTGGATAAGCTCCTCAACGGGGAGCGCGAAGGCTTCTTCTATGGGCCGTACAAGGTCCTCTATCTGGTTGGAGCGGGGTCCTTCGCTCGCGTGTTTCGCGCCGTGCACAAAGATGACAAGACGAACGTCGTGGCGCTCAAGGTGCTCCGCCGACGGTACAGCGATAACCCCCAGTGTTATCAGCAATTTATCCGCGAGGGACGCCTGGGGATGGCGCTTAAGCATCCCAATATCGTCCCCGTCTATGACGTCTGCTCGTACGACCACACGCATTTCCTGGTGATGGAATTCGTCGAAGGGCAGAATCTCCGGGAGTTCGTGAAAGTCCGCAAGAAGCTTGATCCCATTGTGGCCACCCGAATTATGGTGGACATCATGTCGGGGCTGGATTATGCCTTCCGGCAGGGGACCACGCATCGGGACCTCAAACTGAGCAACGTGCTCATCAGTAGCGACGGGACGGCCAAGCTGGTGGATTTTGGTCTGGCGGCCGTTGACGAATATCTCGAAGCTACTTTGCCGGAAGTGCCCGCCAATGCCCGAGCCATTGATTACGCGGCCCTTGAAAAAGCGACCGGTGTGCCGCGCAATGATCCCCGCAGCGACATCTATTTTGCCGGCTGCATGTACTACCACATGTTGACGGGCGACCCACCTCTTTCCGAAACGAAGGACCGGATGAAACGGCTCAGCCGATCACGATTCTTCGAGGTGGTGCCCATTCAGGAACGCGACCCCACCATTCCCAAGATCGTGGCAGGGATCATCAACAAGGCCATGTCGCTGGATGCTTCAGCGCGCTATCAAACCCCGGGGGATATGCTGTTCGATCTCAAACTGGCGGCCAAACGACTGGCCCAGGGCGATACCGATGTGGACCTCGTGACGGCCAAGAAACCGAACAATGAGAAGACGCTCGCCACGGTTCTCGTGGTGGAGCCAAACGTGGAAATGCAGAACATCCTCCGGGAAGGTCTGAAAAAGCTGGGATATAGGGTCCTCATCATCTCCAATCCGCAACGAGCTCTCGAACGAATTAAAGATGAAAACGAGGAGATCGATTGCGTTATCATCAATGCGACGGAGTTGGGGGAACCGGCCGTAACCGCGTTCAATCAGATTGGAGATGATCCCCGGACCCACCTCATCCCCGCCATCTTGCTTCTTGATGAGCCCCAGCGCGACATGCTAGCTATTACAAATCGCGCCGACCACCGCCGCGTCGTTTCGCTCCCCATCACGATGAAGCAACTCCGGACCGCCGTCTCGGAGTTGGTGGACAGACAGCGCGATCTGGCCAAGGAGGGATGATCGCTCGGTTCAGGGCACCGGAGTCCAATAGCCCGGCAGGGCGCTGAGCCGTGTTTGGGCAGAGTTTTGATATATTGGGGCACCGTGGTTCGACGCAATATTGTTGCAAGAAAAAAGCCCGGCAGTGTGCCGGGAAAGAGGTGGATTGTTGGGCAGTTTGGGGTCACGTCGGTTGATTCTGAGTTGGTGCAGGCGACGTCGTGCCTTCGGCGATGGTCTGAGTTTCGGCGGGTCGCTCTTCTGGCGATGGGGAACATTTGGCCGCCTGCGGATCACTGGTCACAATCCCACCGCCAGTGTCATTGACGGAAGAGGCAACGGGAGACAATGGGGAATCGTCGCCTGCCGGTGAGGACGGCTCGTTGGCCTCGAGGGCGCCCTCGGAAGTGCTGGGTTGGGCTGGTGGCTGCGGGCGCTTTTCGTACCCCAGCTTTTTGAGCACCTCGAGGATTTCGCTGCACGTGGGAAACATCCTCCCGCTGGCCCGCTTGTATTCGTCGAGGGCCCGCATGAATTCGATTTCTTCCGGGGTGTAATCTCGCTCGCAGGTGGTGGGGTCGATCTGTCGCCTGCGGGGAACCTTGGCACGGCGTTCCAGTTGCCGGCGCTCCACAGGAACGGGGATGTTTTGCTGACGGCGGTCCGTCCCGCTGCGGCGATCGGGCAATCGACGCCGATCAATCGTCACGACCATCGGATCGCTCGGGGTTTGATCCAAGGTTGTTTCGGACTGTGCCGGCACCTCCTGGCTTTTTGTGGCTGAACTGACCGCGGGCGCTGGTTCTTGGGGCGGAGCGTCTGGTTCCCTGCGGCTGTGAGATGGTTTTCGTTTTTGGGAGTGAGAGGCGGATTCGGAACTCGGATGTGTTTTGTCGGATGTACTCCGTTTGACAGCCTGCGTCTTTTTGCCAACTGCTTTTCGTGATTTCGAATCCTTCGACTGTTTCGTCTTGACCACTGCTGCGACCTCCTTAACTTCGATTCTCCGCCTTGAAGGAATCAAGTTGTGGCAGGACGGCTGACAACGAAAGCTGAGCAAATTCCCAACGCCATAGCGGCACCACGGGTGGTTTGTCCTTCAGCGGCCATGAACCCGTCCGAAAGCGGCAGTTCAGTTGGCGCGAGGCCAGAACCGGTTGGCCGAATCGGAGTTGTGTGGCCGGGACGCGTGCCCTTGGCCAAAAACGGGGGAGTTGAAAGGCAGTCGCCGCGAGGTGCCGCTTTTCACGGTCGCTGCCGGTTAGGGGGTTTGGTAAAGTTTTCCGTCAGGGAAATATAACACACGGACGTTGAGTATGCGGGACAGGAAAAGCCTGACGACAACTTTTTCGGTCGCCGATGCCCGAAAAACTCTTCCGGATCTGAAAAGTCTTCATAACCGGCGCAACGGGAATGGCCGGGATCGCGAGTCGGGAAAAATTCGCCCGGCAGGTACACTGCTTCAGGACCACGTAGGACAGCCTTTACCGAGGGCGAGCGAATGGCAGCCAACAAAGCAGGGCGGCAATCCCAGTGATTACCGCCCTGCGCTTGATTGCTGCGAACGTGAGTGGTCGGGCTTTTAACTCACGGAGCAGTGGTCAGATCCAGATTGATTTCGTTGGAGCCGGGTTTGACTTCCCGGACAAGCGTCGTGTTCGTGTTGTATTTGGCAGGGATTTTTTCCTGGAACACGGGCGCACGGCTGCTATCCTCCCCACCGTACTGGTATGATGGGTCGTCCGAAGATACCGCGCCAGCCGCCGTTTGCGTCGGAGGTTGCGAGCGTACGGAAATCTTATGTTGCCCCACCACAGCTCCCCGGCCCAGTTGACAGGCCAGCTCATACTCGCCGTTGGAGTTGGTGACGCCGGTTGACGCGGGACCGCCCGCAACCGGTGTGAACGTCACAATCGCATTGGCGAGCGGTTGGCCGTCCAGGGTCACTTTACCCTTAACCGGAGCCAGGCGGGGCCCCTTGGAACCACACCCTGCCACAAGTAGTAGTAGGACGAAGGCGCACGCCGTAGTCCATCCCAGACGCGACATCACAATCACCCTCCCAAGATTTGAGAAAACTTCCTATCCCCTATGGCCAATACTCAAACGAGAGGCAGGTTCTATCGCGGTGAGCGTGACCATTACGGTACGGCGACGCTTTCGCCACCGCCGCAACTGCCCAGAGCTCCCCAAACACCCCAGGGCGACGGCCGATTGCCAGGGTCGGGGACGTCGTCGATGGCCTGATTGCCCACGTCAATCGTCTGGCTGATAAACCGGACGGCGCCATCTGCCATCGCGACGTTCACACCACCGGGGTGGTAACTGGAGGCCGTTCCCATGTGTTCGTTTCCATCGACGCTTCCCCAGTGGCAGCTTGGTCCATTGGGGGCCACCATGGTGGCGAAACCGCAGAAGTAAGGCCGACCGTCCCATGCCCGACCACCGGTGGGCCGAAAGTCCGCACGAACTGGCGGCGTGATCTTTTTGGGGTTGGTAGGATCAATCCGAGCCAAGCAAGCCGCGGGATTCCAGGATTGCATGAGCAGCGCGACGCCACCAAGAACATCATCGGGATAGCCGCCCGCCACCATCTCCCCCAGCATCACCGTGTTGGATGTGCCATCAGTGACGTACTCGGTTCCGATCCACCGTTCACATTGAAAGATGCCTCGGTTCTGGCGGTAGTTCTGATCGGGTCGGAAATGATTTTGGTGGTAATCGTCCCCCACACATGCCTTGTAGTTCAACCTTGCGGGGCTCTCCGCACGGTTCGGGATCGGTTGGTCTGAAGGGCATGTGTAAGCTGGGATGTCCTTGCGCCACCAATCGCGTACAAAGGGGCCCCAGGTCGGGTGATTGGGGTCTGTGGTCCAAGGTTCAGGCAGCATAGCCGGCGATTTGGCTTGTGACATAATGGCGTCGTAGAGGGGTTTTTCTTCGATGTACGGGAGGATCATCATCGACCAAGCATAGTAACGACCACGACAAGTGCGAACACCAAGAGCGGGGAATACTTTATAGGTATCGTGATAGTTATGAATGCCCAGTGCAACCTGCTTCATGTTATTGGTGCACTGACTTCTGCGGGCTGCCTCTCTCGCCGCCTGCACAGCGGGCAAGAGCAGGGCGATTAAGATTCCAATGATGGCAATGACAACCAAGAGTTCCACGAGCGTGAATGCGGATCTCACCTTTCTCATGACTGGTCCTCCAATTACGACAAAATGACTTGACACAATGCGAGCCCAGATTGATTAATTTAGCAAAATCGTCTTGCTGTGCAAGTTCATAGTTTATTCTGTTCACGCTCTTCTTAGCCCGCAACAAATTTGCAGGGTTGGCCTCAACGCCATTCACTCTCAGCGGCATGACATTAAGGGAAGGACGCTTCTCCCATCGGGGAGGGCGATACCACTAGAGAGTTGTATCTGCTCGGTCGCTGAGTTTCTTGACTTCCGCAGAAACGCAAGTATAAATAAGGTGACCCTTCAGGCTGGAGGGATTGCGCCGGTTTTGCGCATTGTGCCTGATGGGATGTGCATCTCGAGAGGAGTCGCATCATGCGGTGGTCAATCCTGGGCGCGGCTGCGGCGGTGCTCGTATCATCAGGGCTCGTGTGGGCGAGTCCGTTTGAATGGGCCCCTGAAGATCATCAACCCTGGTCCAGCGGCTTCCCGTATCAACGAAACGTGGATCTCACGTTCGACGTTTCGCCCGTCGGTGCACCAGGAACGGGTATTCCTGGGGCGCATTACGAGGGCACGGCGGATCCCTGGCTCTCGGCAAGCGACTTCGTCACATTTGGGGGGGCGTTCCAGTGGTACAGTTCGGTGAGCGGGCTACCGCTCACCGGTCTGGTGGGCATCGACAATCGAGGAGGTAGCGCGCCGCGTAATGGACAGATCGTCATTCATCTGGACAACATCCCTACTCTTGCGGGCCAAAAACGGATTTGG
>NZ_JACIYL010000149.1 GCF_014359955.1 Thermogutta sp.
TTCGCAAAAAGGGGGCTCGATATTGAAGACTACGTGATAGAACTGGAGCATGGCAAACACAGGCTAAGGCCGGACGAAATCCATACCGGACCTGAGAACTGGAACAAACGCTGGCGCGAATTCTTTGACGAACACCCGGAGGCGAAGAAAGAAGAAATCCTCGAGTTCCTCCAGCGTTTGCGGGCCGAGTTTGGAATTTGAGTGGATGTGACCATGGCCAAAAGCGACGGTAAGTTTTGGCACCTTGATGCGCCCGAATCAACGAAGCGGCTTGCGGAGTGGGCAGACGATATGCATTACGAGTCCACGGTGATATGCCCGCTCCACGAAGGCCATCAACGGCCAGGTAAGCGGCAACCGAACCTGAGCATAGTGTTGCCGGGCAAGACCGTTGACGACGTGGATGACTTTGTGTGGACTTGGTATTCGGAATGTCTTGTACAAGATCACGTATTGGAGTTGTTTAGACGAGCTGGTCTCACGGGCTACGAGGTGAAACCTGTCACAGCCAAGTTCAAACAGAGTACGGAACCTCCACCGAGGTTGTGGGAGTTGGTGGTGACCGGCTGGGCGCGTATGGCGCCACCGGAGTCAGGGATTCGACTGGTTAAAAAATGTGATGCATGTGGATTACTGAAATACTCTGGTTGCGACAATCCGGAGCGGCTCATTGATCCTTCGCAGTGGGACGGGAGCGACTTTTTCATTGTGTGGCCTCTGCCGAAGTTTATCTTTGTCACGGACCGGGTGGCCAAGCTCATTCGCGAGAACCGATTAACTGGTGTAGTGCTGAAAGATCCGACAAAGTTAAAGTTTGTGTCTGACGGCTTTTCTCCAGGGCGGTTGTCGCGATGGATGCCGGAGGCTCGTGCCCGCGAGTTGGGGGGGCCTCTGGGTATCGACTGATGCCGAGATTCCGAGACCTGGGCCAGCGGCGGGACCTACCAAAACGCCACCTACGACGACTACACTTACCAGTACCAGTGGACGAAGATCTGGCAGGGCCAGGGGGATGGCAGCGTGACAAGTTCGGCCGCTAACAACGTCACGGGCATCGAGAACGGCTCCGAAAGCGGCTGGTCGACGCACACCGTGTCGGAGGGGAACGGTTCAAGCTCTGGCAGCGGCTCGGGTTCTGGCTCCGGGAGTGGCAGTGGCAGTGGTTCCGGAAGTGGTCCCGGCAGGGGCAGCGGTTCTTCGTCCAGTACCAGTTGGAGCACAAGCTGGAACCACTCCTACGACCACACGGTCACGTATCCCGGCTTTTATGACTATCGCTATTACGGCCAGGATTACGGCGGTGGCTCCGGCGAAGAGGATTATGTCGCCTACATGGGCGACGCTTTCAGCGAGGCTCCTTCCCCCGGCTCCAGCGGCGGCATGTTCCCCTTCGCCTATAACTATGAAGGGCAACAGTCTGCGCAGGGTCAGACCGCCGGTGAGACCTTGGCACTTGGGCAAAGCGTCGGACAACGGCAGAGTGTGACTGTTTTGCCGGCAGCGGCAGGCCAACCCGGGGTCGACGGCAGCATGTCCTATAGCGAGGCCGCGGGTGTCGGATACCACTACGCGCCTTCGGAGAAGCTGCCGCCTATAGCGGGCGGCAGGGACGCTTCCGGCGAAAGGGTCGTGACCGGGACGGCCGCCACCAGTGGCGAGGCTGAAGGCGGCTTCTGGGATTGGGTGCAGGGCGGCTTGGATGTGGTGGGGTGCATACCCGGTTTTGGCGAGCCAGCCGACGCAGTCAACGCGGTAATCTCCGTATTTCGCGGGGACTGGACGGGGGCGGGGCTGTCCGCGGTGTCCATGATCCCGGTGTATGGCGACGCGGTCGGCAAAGGTGGTAAGATTGCCCGCTACGTGGCAAAATACGGAGACGAGGCGGTTGCCGCTCTGGATGCCTTGCGTGGCGTGCACCGCCTCAAGGGCGTGGTCAGGTCTTTTGAAGGTTTGGCATCACATCGTGGAGCAGCGACCCAGCAACATCGCTCGCTTCGGTCCCGAGGCGATCCACAATACCGCAAACGTGTTGGCAGTGCCGAGAGAAGTCAACCAGAAAATCGCCGACTACTATTCGAGGAAGCGCCCATGGACAGGTGGCAAGACTGTAAGAGAGTGGCTCGACAGTCAAACGTACGAGGATCAAATGAAATATGGTCAGATGATTCTCGAGAAAGTAATCAAGGGTGAGCCGTTGCCATGAGGGGCTATATGAGATGGAGATAAATGACCTGGAGAAACTCGTTCAAGACTATCGCACCGCTGCTTTGCAGACCGGTCTCTGGAATGATGCGGAAAATGCAAACCAAGCCCACGATCGCCTACATAAACTGTACAAGATTTTACGTACGACTCCGGAGGGTCAAGAGGCAATTTCCAGACTTATGGCAGATTCGGACCCATACGTGCGTTTGTGGGCAGCCTCGCACAGCCTTTTTTGGAAACCCGATGATGCTCGGAAGGTGTTAGAACAGATCGCGGCTTGTGGCGGACTATTGGGCTTTGATGCCGAAATGGTTCTTAAGGAGTTCGACGCAGGCCGGCTCACCTTCGATTATTAGGCCGCGCCAAAAGGCTGGGCAACTGGCTGTTGCTTGCTTGCCGCCCGGATGCCAAGAATTTGGGCTCGATTATTCCCAAGCTTCAACATGGCCAGCCTCGGCCTGTGGGCAGGCGGACTCGCTCTACCACTCCGAGTGGGCGGATTACTGGTGGAGTGGGCCGGAGACCTGGGTCAGCGGCGGGACCTACCAAAACGCCACCTACGACGACTACACTTACCAGTACCAGTGGACGAAGACCTGGCAGGGCCAGGGGGATGGCAGCGTGACAAGTTCGGCCACCAACCGCGTCACCGGCATCGAGAACGGCACCGAAAGCGGCTGGTCGACGCACACCGTGTCGGAGGGCAGCGGTTCAAGCTCTGGCAGCGGCTCGGCTCCCGGCTCCGGGAGTGGCAGTGGCAGTGGTTCCGGAAGTGGTCCCGGCAGCGGCAGCGGTTCTTCCACCAGCAGCAGTTGGAGCGGCAGTTGGAATCCCTCGTACGACCACACAGTCACGTATCCCGGCTTTTATGACTATCGCTATTACGGCCGGGACTACGGCGGTGGCTCCGGCGAAGAGGACTACATCGCCTATGTGGGCGACGCTTTCTACGATAATCCCGGCTCCGATAGCGGCTTCTTCCCGTTTGCGTATAGCGGCGAGGGGGGCACGTACAGTATGATGCTCCTGGCCAGTCAGCACACAGACGCCAGCGGGTCATTCGAGGAACGTTTGGCTGGGGCCGGCGGCTACGGCGTCTCCGTGGTCCCGCCCGCCGGTGCCGCCAATCGCCAGGTCCCTGTGGCGAACGACGGGGGTCTTGAGCCGTTGCAGGATGGCGTTGCCCAGTCTGTGGATGGCAGCCCTTCGGGGCCGTCGATCGAAATCGGCAAAGCGACCGTGGCCGCGGGGACAAAGGCGGAAGGGAGCCGACCGCTGAGCCTTCAGGAGCGAAGATTCCTCGAGTACCTGTTCACGCAGATAATGCCAAGGCTGAAACAGGACGAGCTGTACGCGAAACTCGTCGGTACGCTCAAGCAGATAAGATTGTACGATGCGGGCTTGCGCACCGAATGGTACTGGATTAAGAACATACTGGCGCAGGCTATTCTGGCTTCTGATCCACAGGTCGGCGCGGTGACGTTAGGCTGGGACCAGTTCTACCGCGATGGGGAGTACCCTTCGCAGCCCGAGCCTAGGAGTATAGCCTTGATTGCCCACGAGACATTTCACTCTCTACACGCGCAGGACCTGGGCACCGGGCTATTCCTGATGGCCTACGGCATCGACAGCCTGGCCGCGTGGTGGTACGAGGGGGACGCGTACCGGAAGAATCTCTCGGAGATTCTCGGTTACGCGGTTCAAGACACGGTTAAGGACGTTTTGCGTAAATACCCAAATGGACTGGATTGGTTTGACCAGAACTCACCTCGATATGGGCAGATTCCGGCTGGTTTTGGTGATTGGGTTAGGCAGCGATTTCGAGAGAATCTCAACCGTTATCTCCAGAAAACGCCATAGGTGCCATCGTGTGCTGCTTAAATGATAGCGGATATCGTGTCGGGGTGGGTTGGGGCTCCTTAGCTGGTCTTCTGTTCATGGCAGGTTGCTGGTTTGTCCCACGTGATAGCTGGACCGCGGTGGAGGGCGTGGTCGTTGACGACGCGGGCGCCCCGGTGCCTGGAGCCACCGTCACGTTGCGACCCGAGCCGGGCCAAGAGAAGATAGCGTTTCCCGACTCGGTGAGCACGGATGAAAAGGGATGTTTTCGCCTCTTTCAGGGCCACGCGCCGGTTCGCTGCAATTTTATTGTCGAAGCGAAGAAGGAGGGATTTTTGGGTGCGACGATGACGGTGCAAGGGTGTCGGTCGCACCAGGTAAGGCTCGTGCTGGTTCCGGAACGTGCCAAGGCTGCCGCAACGCCGGGGAAGATGACGCACTGACGTGCGTGGCGGAAGCTTCCCCGCTGGCGGCGACCCGTGGCGGCCCAACGGCGGGCTGCCGGTCATCGGCCCGGTGGGTGCGGGCCAAGGAGGTAGCGCAAGGGCTGGCCAATATCGTCAACGGTGTTCAGGATTCCGTTGTTGGGATCCTTAACATCGGGGTGGGTGCGGTGAACACGATTGCGTGGGCTGAGGAGCGGGTGGGGATTCTCAACCCGGAGGACCCCATTCGGGTTCCCTACATTCCTTCCCCGGACTGGAGTCGGGGATTGATTACCCACGAGGCTGGTCAACGGGGCAGTTGGACAAACACCCACGGCTGGAGTAAATTCTTCGGAGCCACGGGGGTAGAATTTGCCGCAGGAGCCTGGGCAGGGAAAGCCAGTAAGGCCAAACAGGCTGTGGCACTTGTTCGAACTGGGAGACGTGCCTCCCGCCTAGGAATTAACGTTGAGACCTTGGAACTTACACAGACGGTCGCAGGTCATTTGGCTACCCGCCCGTACCTGCGATCGCGTCTGTTGATTCAGGAGATTATCGAAGCGGCTGAGCCGACAACGGATAGCATTGTATCCGGCGCGTGGCGTTGGGAGGTTCCGGGTAGCTGGAACGGAAGATAGGGTATTTATGAATTGGTGATTGACCCACACACAAATCGTATCCTCCATTTCTTATGGAGAGCGTTATGAACCGGTTTACATTCGTGCCGAGATGGGATATCGAGCCGTTGTCTGGATACCCGATCTACAGCATCAAAGATTACGCTTTCGACTTCGTACCGGCTAGCGAGTCCCAGTTTCAGGCTCGATTTGGATCGGCCGGGGAAGGAATACTGGTTACGGATACGGAACAGCTCATTGTGGGAATTGAAACAGGACTTCTTCTACATGTGTATGGCTATTCGCCCTATATGAAATGGAAAATGTGCGATCGCGTCCCACCATCCTCGCGTGGTGGAGGAGTGTGGGTGCATTGCGTTCGGCCATTGCTTTCGGGAGCGGGCGAAGACGTGCGCGAGCACTTGGGCGACGCGGTTTGGTTCAACCCGCAGGCGGGCTGGGTGTGCCTTGGCGATGTGTCATTTGTGCCAAGGGATTCTGCGGTAGAATTCGCTTCAGGTACCGTTGCAGTCATCGACGAGGGCCAGCTGCGGGCCGTCTGGGTACGGCCGGAGAACTGGCACCAAGTTGCGGCTTCGTACCTTGAGGGTGGAAGACGTCCTGTGGGGCAAAGGCCGAAACTATGACTTCGGAAAGTTCATGTCGGATTTGGGACCATGTCCTCTTGCCAAACGCGTCGGAGAACCGATGAGGTAGCGGTAGTGGATCCGGGGCAGGTCCTATAACGGCTAAAGTTCAAGTTCGGGCACGGGCTATTCCTCCAGCAGCAGTTGGAGCGGCAGTTGGAATCCCTCGTATGACCAGACGGTCACGTATCCCGGCTTTTATGACTATCGCTATTACGGTCGGGACTACAGCGGCTCCGGCGAAGAGAACTACATTGCCTATGTGGGCGACGCTTTCTACGATAATCCCGGCAGCGACACCGGTTTCTTCCCGTTTGCGTACAGCGACGAAGAACTCTTGTTTGGTCAGGGGCAAAATGGCGCTCAGCAAGCGACAAGCACAGAGGGGGCCGCAGTCGCTCGTAAACTTCTTTTTGCCCAGGTAGGGCATGCCCATGAGCACACCAGCGCGGCGAGCGGTAATCGCGATGCGCTGCCTTCGGTTGCCTGCGAGAAGGACATGCCTGGGATGGCCGAGGCGGTCGAGATTAAGACGAACGGCGAAGCGCATGCAGCGGGCGACGGCGGGAAGGCTTCGACGTGGCGCTGGTGGAACCCGTTCGCATGGTTCAATTGGGGGATCGACTGGAGCGAGGCGGTCGATGAGGAGCTTGCGATTGTCCGCCAATTGAATCAGACTTTTGGCACGAGGCATACGCGCCTTGACCAGTTTACTGCCGAAGAGCGGGCGAGGATCGAGCAAGCGCTGGGTCAGAAGTTCAACTGGGAAGCCGCTAGTGCGATCCGGGCCTCGGAGCTAGAACCGCGCGGCCATCAATGCGCCGTGCCACGATCTTGGTGGCGTCTATTCGCGTAATGTGTGTCTCAACGACGGGGACCACTTCCGTGCTTGATGCCGGCTCGATGTTCCCCCTCTTTACTTCAATCTTAAGCCCCGGCGGAAGGTTCGACGTAGTCGTGCGTCTAACCGCCCGCCACACAAAGCGGCGAACTTCGAGAAAGCGCCCATCTGCAAAAACGGCAACAGCTAGCTCGGGCGGTCCAGGCACTGTGCGAGTCCTCGCCTCAGGACTCGCACTGGTCGGAACATCGTCCGAAGCGGCCACTGCGCACAGCAGGACGGCAATCCATCCAACCTTCATGGGCATATAACCTCCTCTTCAACATCCCCCTGAATTACAAGTGCCCTTACGGGATACCGGAACAGTTTCCCAGGAGGCAGGTGTCAAAACTTTTATTGAAACCGATTCCCTTCCCGTAGCCGTAGAACCGTATACCGCCCGTTCCGGGGCCTGTGATCTGTGCGTAGGCTTCTGAGATAGTGCCTGTCCCCACGTCAACCGATGCGCAAAATCGTGCCGGGAAGCTCACGGCTCCCGCGATCGTTGCAGATAAGGAATAACCGGGAATATTTGCCCACCCAGTGATTCGGCCACCCACCGTAAGCGTAAATGAGTCACCCTCCCCGAACGCAACTCTCTTCATAACGACTCTCTTCTTGACCGTTTTCGGAAGTGCTTGTCAGAGAAGAACTTGCCGATTTCGAGACCCGTTCGGTAGGGGCAAATCATTCCAAACGATCTCGAACTATCGGTCGCGGTTTATACCGCCAAAGAGGGAGTAAAGTTGTTAACACGAGAGCGCGTTTTTCGAGGTATTGAAAGGTTGAAACGGCGGTTTACAAGCGGCCGGGGGAAAGGTGGCCAACTCCCAG
>NZ_JACIYL010000015.1 GCF_014359955.1 Thermogutta sp.
GAAAATGCCGATACGATGCTGGCGAACTTGAGCGTGGCGTACAACCGGGCCAGACAAACCCAGATCACGTCGGAAATCCTCGAGGTGGTCAGCGGAGCAGAGGCCCTGGAAAAACAAGGGGGGTAATCCTGGCAAGGCCGTCCTGTATGGCGGTCCACGGAGGCCTGCGCAGCGGGTCATGCAACTGGCATCAAAATAAGCTGAAAACTTCGCATCAGAGTTGTAAGAAGGGAAATCGAGGGACGACATGAGCAGCCCTAGCGCGGAAACGAAGCCAACCCAGGTGGATGTCGTACGGGAGCCCAACTATGGGCGGATCACGCAGGTGATCGGTTCCACTTTCGATGCGGAGTTTCCCGAGCATCGACTGCCGGCTATTTACAATGCGGTGAAAGTCGAGGAGGAAGTCAAAGGCATCCGCATCAACCTGACTGGCGAAGTCCAGCAGCACCTCGGCGGAGGCCGCGTCCGCTGCGTGGCGCTGGGAACCACCGATGGTCTGGTGCGGGGGATGAAGTGCCTGGATACCGGGGGACCGGTCAAGGTTCCCGTGGGAAAGGGAATTCTCGGCCGCGTGTTCAACCTGCTTGGTGAACCGATCGATGATCGCGGACCGGTCGAGGCCGAAGATTGGTGGCCGATCCATCGCGAAGCGCCGCCGGTCACCGAGCTCTCCACGAAGGTGGAGGTGTTCGAAACGGGAATCAAGGTGATTGACCTTTTGACCCCGTTCGTTCGGGGTGGCAAGGCGGGATTGTTCGGTGGTGCGGGACTGGGAAAAACCGTGATCCTCACCGAGCTTATCGCCCGGATTGCCACCTCGCACGGTGGTTATTCGGTGTTCGCCGGGGTGGGGGAGCGGACCCGCGAGGGTAACGACCTCTGGCTGGAAATGCAGGAGACGAAGATCGGTTCCACGGGGCGGCGCGTCATCGAGCAAACGTGCATGGTCTTCGGCCAGATGAACGAGCCGCCTGGAGCCCGTTTGCGGGTAGCCCTTTCCGCCCTCACCATGGCAGAGTATTTCCGCGACACCACTGGAGCGGACGTGCTCCTGTTTATCGACAACATTTTCCGATTCTCCCAGGCGGGAAGCGAGGTTTCCGCGTTGCTTGGCCGGATGCCATCCGCGGTAGGCTACCAACCGACGCTGGCCACGGAGATGGGGGCCCTTCAGGAACGGATCACGTCCACATCCCGCGGGGCCATCACCTCGGTGCAGGCGGTGTATGTTCCTGCCGACGACCCGACAGACCCTGCCCCGGCCACGGCATTTGGGCAGTTGGACGCGTTTATCTACTTGGAGCGCTCGATTGCGGAGAAGGGGATCTATCCCGCTGTGGATCCGCTTGCTTCATCCAGTCGGCTTCTGGATCCCCAGTATGTCGGTGAACGCCATTACAACATCGCCCGGCGGGTCCAGAGGATCCTTCAGCGCTACCGCGAGTTGCAGGACATCATCGCCATCCTGGGGGTGGAGGAATTGAGTGAAGAGGACAAGTTGATTGTGCACCGTGCACGGCGGATCGAGCGATTCCTCTCCCAGCCGTTCCTGGTGGCAGAGGCCTTCACGGGCAAGCCGGGCGAGATCACGCCCCTCTCCGAGACCATTCGCAGCTTCGAGGAACTGGTGGACGGGAAGTGGGATCATCTGCCCGAGCAGGCCTTCATGTACGTGGGAACCATCGAGCAGGCCGCCGAGCAGGCCGAGCGAATGAAATTTGAAGCCAAGAAAAAATGATCAGAGCTGGGCTTTTCCCCTGGCGGTACGTCGTTCGGAGGAAGTGAGTGTCAAGAATGGCTGGGCTCCGCTGCATTGTTGTCACGCCCGAGCGCAAAGTGCTGGAAGACACGGCCGATGCCGTGGTCGTTCCCCTTCCGGATGGAGAGCTGGGGATTTACCCTCGCCATGCTCCACTCATCGGTCGGCTGGGCGCAGGCGAGCTGCGCGTTCGTCAGGGGGAGAAAGTCCGCCGGTTCTATGTGGAAGGTGGATTCGTGGAAGTCCTCAACGACGTGGTGTCGGTCGTCACGACGAGAACCCTTACCGTTCGGGAACTGGCCCCCGACGTAATCCACCAACAATTGGAACAGGTCATCCAGACCCGTGCCGCGGGGGATCAGGCCATCGCCGAACGGAATGCGCAGGCGGCTCGGTTGCGGGCGATGCTTCGTGTTGCGCGACACGGAGAGTGATTGCGTTTCCCACCCTGGCAGACGACCATGCTTTTCAGCCCTCACGCCGGTTGACCGGGTACCGAACGGCCCCAATCCAGCTCAAAAAACTTGCGTGGCTCGGGAAAGTGGGCCTCGCGTGGTGGGATCGGAGGGACAGCACGTGAGATGTTGGGGGTGAAAAACACGCGTCAACGGCAACGAGGGAGGGCGAAATAGGGGGCCCATAACCATGCGGACGGCCCTTTCCATTCGGGGACGACGCCTGCTTGAATGAACTCCGCCCATCTGCAACGCGTGCGATCGCTGGGCCTGGCAGCTTCGGCTGGCGTGGGTTGGTTGGTTGTCTGGCTGGCTTTCTTTCAAAAGAGCGTCTTTTCCGATTCGCTTCCACTCTTTCGGGATGGAGCCAATCTCTACTATCCGCTTTGGCTTTTCATCCGGGAACAGGTTCGCGCGGGTGTGGGGCCCTGGTGGAACCCCTACCTGGTCCTCGGGACTCCCCTTGCGGCGGAAGGTGTTGCCGGCGCGTTTTACCCCGGCATTCTCGTGTTCCTGCTTCCTCTGCCGTACCGCTGGTGTTATCTGCTGTTTCTGCTAGCGCACATGGCTTTGGCGGGTTGGGGGGCGTTCAGACTGGGGCGGCGACTGGGCGTTTCATCCCCGGCGGCCTGCTGGGCCGCTTTTGCCTACCCGTTTTCCGGCTATCTGCTGTTCCAGATCTACAACCCGATCTACCTGATCAGCGGAGCGTGGCTCCCTTTTGCACTGGCGGGCTTATTCGAGTTGTTGTTTGTGTGTCAGCCGTTTGTTCCTGCCCCACCTGGAAGCGGCAGTCCATGGTCCAGGTCGTTGTGGTTCGCCAACACGACCGCGCGTGAACTTCGCTGCTCCGCGCGTCCGTTGCTCGAAAGTGCCGTGTCCCTGGCGATGATGTGTGTGGGAGGCGACCCACAAACCGCTTACCACTGTGGACTCGTGGCACTTGTTACCTGGCTGGTGCGAATCGCAACCGAACTCGGAAAAATACGGGTGCGGGGCAGGGAAGCAACGCCCGCCGGATTAGCCTGCATTTTTTCCGCAGGTGTGAGGCTCGTGCTGATGTCCGTTTTGGCCTTCCTGCTGGCTGCCGTGCAGCTCGTCCCCACGGCGATGTACGCCCGTCGAAGTGACCGCGCCCTGCTGGCCGGTTGGACGCACCAGAAGGCCGAGCCTGCAACCAATCCCGATGGTCACAGCAATGTGCGGTCCGAATCCCAGGATTCCCCCTGGTGGCAAAAAGTGGCCGAGCAAGAAAAGCGGCATTATGACCGAGTTATTTACGATTTTTCGACCCCCGTTTATCGCTGGATCGAGTATCTCTGGCCGAATTTTGGGGGCCGTCCGTTTCCGTACCATACGCGGTGGATGACGGTTGTGGTCGAGGAAGGTCGGTGGTGGGTGCCGACGCTCTATCAGGGAATCACGACGTTCCTTCTGGCCGTTCTGGCGGGGCGATGGGTGCTCAAAAACGCGGGGGCCAGCACGCTCCGGTCGCCTGGCGCGAGTCACAGCCAACCGCTTTCCAGCGGCTGTGCCAGCCGGGCACCGGGCGCAGCTCCCGCCGTTGCGGATTCTTCTCCTGCGATCGCGAGGGTGTGGCTGACGTGGATAGGGGTGCTCTCTGCGGTCGCGGCGTTGGGATGGTATGGACCGGCGGGCGTACTCACGGAACTTGTGCGGATGTCCACCGGTTGTGACCTGGGCGAAAGAGGAACCTTGCCACCGATGGGCGGATTGTACTGGTTGTTCGTCCATTGCCTGCCGCGTTATGCCCTCTTCCGGTATCCTTCCAAATGGCTGGTGTTTCCCGCCCTGGCCCTGGCTATTCTGGCGGCAGTGGGGCTCGATGAGATTCAGAGAGATCGCCGCCTTGCGAAAGCCCTTGTCCGCCGCGTACTCGTGACGGGAGGGCTCGTGTGCTTCGGCGGCGCGGTGCTCATAGTCGCGCTCCACCAGGGGCAGTGGTGGTCCGGCGCTGCCGGTGACGTGCTTTTTGGACCATTTCAAAGGGAGCGTGCGGCCGCCGAAACCCTGGTAACCGTCGTCTCTCTGTTGGGGGTGATGGCCGCGGTTGGGGTTGTCATCCACTGGTTTCGGCCTGCCTTTTGGCCGATCGCACTGTTGACGATCCTTGCGGCTGATCTTCTGATTCACAACGGGTGGCTTGTCGTGGCGGTGCGTCCACCGGAGGTCTCACGCGTGCCGATATCCTCGGAGGTTCCGCGACGCTTCTGGCAGCCGTGGTGCTGGTATCCGTCTGAATGGGGTGCCCACGCGTCGCCGAATCGGATTCAGGAAATTTGCGATTGGGAATATACGACGGGCGCGTTTCGCTGGGGAATGCTGCGCGGTGAGGCCCCGCTCGAAAATTACGGAACTTTTCTCCCCGCCGAACAGGCCGTTCTCCTCTCGCTTCTTCGTGCGTGGCGACTTCAATCGGGACGAATGACCCCGCCGCCATCGTGGCTTGCCGAACTGGGGGCCAGCCTGGAGCCACGGACTTCTGCCCAGGGCGACGGAGAGTTGACCTCGGACGACCCCGTTTCTCCCGCGGAAAAGGCCCGCTGGGTGGAAATCACGCACAACTGGACGACGCTTCCGACCACGTACATGGGCCTTGGCGAGACGTGGGAGCGGATCGCCATTATTCAATTTCCCGGCGGACAGCCGAGGGAACCGAACGGCGCCCACGTGGTGGAATTACAGGATACGCACGCCACAGGGATTTCTGGGGATCCATCGACGGTTGGTGAGCCTTCTCGAGAAACGGCGGAATTCGCCAGCATCCTTCGTTATCAACCGGGAAAAATCGAGGTGCGCGTGCGGCTTGTTCATCCAGGGCTTGTCATTGTGCGCGAGGGTGCCGACCCGGGCTGGCGCGTGGCGGTCAGATCTGGGGAGGGAAGGGATGCATTCTCCTGCCGCCCACTCCGAGTGGATGGCCTGTTCATGGGGCTGTTTTTGTCACCGGGGGATTGGCTCCTTGCCTGGACGTACCATCCCCCGGGACTCGCTTTCGGGGCGGCCCTCTCCGTGTGTGGGTGGAGCCTGGTGTGTGGAATGGCCTTGTTCGGTCCAATTGCCCGTCTTGTGTCGCGCCAAACCAGAAATAAGCATAGCGCCCGCGATTGAGTCACCGGGAACGCGGAAAAGAGCGGGAGAGTGAAGGGCGAGCTATTCAAGGGGCGTCCTGGGTGGCTTTGCCGTTGGCCAGGCTGTTCTCCGGCCGAAGTTCCTCACACTTTTCGCGGATGCGAAGGTTGGGACGCTCGAGCAGCACCGTCGAATGCGGGGGAACGGAGCGGGTCAACCACACGCTGGAACCAATCACTGAGTCGTGCCCGACAACAGTTCGCCCGCCGAGAACAGTCGCATTCGCATAAATGACGACGCGATCCTCGATTGTGGGGTGACGTTTGGTTCCGCGGACCAGTCGACCTTCCGAGTCCGTGGGAAAGCTCAGCGCTCCCAATGTGACGCCCTGATACAGTTTGACGTGATGGCCGATCTCGCACGTCTCCCCAATGACCACGCCCGTGCCATGGTCAATGAAGAAATACGTGCCGATTTTCGCTCCGGGATGAATATCGATGCCCGTGCGGCTGTGGGCCCATTCTGTCATCATGCGTGGAATGAGGGGAACCTCAAGCTCATGGAGAAGGTGCGCCAGACGATACACGGTGACCGCTTCAAACCCGGGATAGCAGAGGATGACTTCATCCAGGGACTTGCAGGCGGGATCACCCTCGTAGGCCGCCTGAACATCCAGTGCCAGGATCTTCCGTAATTCGGGCAGTTGTTCAAGGAACGCCAGCGTCTTGGCCTGTCCTAGGGCTTCAAAGTCCGCCAGTCTCACCGGATCACACTCAGCCGTGTGATTGGCCTCGTGACGCAAAGCCCGCGCGATTTGCTGCGTCAAAAGGTCGTGCAATTTGTCCACCAGGTCCCCCACGTAGTAGACCACATTTCCCATGTGCAGGCCGTCGCGTCGGCGGTAACCGGGGAACAGGATCTCCTTCATCCACTCTGTGGCTTGAATGACGGCCTCGTAATTGGGCAGTGGACAATGGCCGAGATGGCTCGTGCTGCCGTGAGTACGGTACGTTTCCACCAGTCGGTTGGTGATTTCGGGCAACTTTTCCTTCAGGCGGAAATCGGAAGCCATGGCCTTGTCTCCGGTGATTGAATCGAACTGATGGGCTGCTGGGCGACTTTTGGAACGAACCTGGCAGAGCGTGTTATCAATTTGTCGGCGCCAAACAGAAATGAATCAGCCTATGCAAAAAACCTCGCTACCGGGGGGTGACCTGCGGGTCGAAGACCAAAGTAACTTTTTCAGTAAAGATTGTGCCGCTTCTGTCCGGTTTACGCCGGACAGCGACACCGTTTCAGACATGAGCCCGCCAGGAGTCGGAGGATCACAGCGAGACCTTCCTCCCTTGAAGACCGAGAGTTTGTCTCCTGAATTATGGTAGCACGGCCTGTCACAAAAACAAGGCTCGCCCGGTCGCTGGAAAGTATTTCCCGTTTGTTTTGATTTTCGGTCGAACGGGACAATTTGAACCGGCGGATGTTATCCTACCGTTATACTTTTGTTACGTCGCTCACTTTGACATGGCTCGATCCACGGGGAGCGTGGTCATCCGCGGCGAGTGTTTCTAAACTGGGACAATGCGGCAGGACCGCGGGTTCAGTTGCTTCGGAAATACGTCTTTCATGATCAAACTTGAAGCCTTTACCAAAAAATACGGCAGCTTTTGCGCGGTTGACCGCTTGAGTTTCCAGGTGTCTCCCGGCGAAATCTTCGGTTTCGTTGGCCGCAATGGCGCTGGAAAAACAACGACGATCCGCTTCCTGGCGACACTGATTCGGGCGACGGCTGGCGACGGCGTGATCGCCGGCTACAGTGTCACGCACCAGCCGCGCGAGGTTCGCCGTCACCTGGGTTATGTCCCGGATACTTTTGCCGAATTCCCCGGTTTTCGGGTAAAGGGCTTTCTCGATTTTTTTGCCCGTGCTTACGGGGTGCCCCGACAAATCAGGCGACGGCGCGTGGATGACCTCCTGGATCGCCTCGGCCTGGCCGCTTACGCCAGAACTGACGTCCGCAGACTTTCCCGGGGATGGAAGCAGCGGCTCTACCTGGCGCGGGCACTGGTCCACGATCCCCCTGTTCTCATTCTCGATGAACCGACGGCGGGACTCGATCCAGTTGCCCGAATGGAGTTCAAGTCCCTTCTCAAAGAATGGGCTGCCGAGGGCAAGACCATCCTTCTTTCCAGCCATATCCTGGCCGAGCTGGCTGATATGGCGACACACGTGGGCATTATCGAACGGGGACGCATGGTGGTTTCTGGGACGCTGCGAGAAGTACTGGCAAAAACGGATCGCCGTCCCCGCGTCCGTGTGCACTACCTGGGTACGCCCGATCGGCTGGAGAACATCCTCAGGAACCTGCCCCAGGTTCGGTGGCGGAGCGTGAAAAATGGACAGGTGATTCTGGAACTTGCTGATACGTCCCGGCAGGAGGAAGCGGTTCTCGCGCAGGTGCTGCGAAGTCTCGTCCTCGGAGGGATTGACGTTGTGGAGTATCAGCCGCTTCTGCCCACCCTGGAGGAACTTTTTGTTGAGGCGACGGCCGGCAACGCACCGGTAGACAGTCAGCAGCGCATGCCATGAATCCTGTCGCTCTGGCCGTTTTCCGCTGAGGAGGCCGTGATGTCCGCTCATCGGCCCCAGGTGCTTCCGCGTTTCAGGCTCAGGGAAATCGGCAAACAGTGTTGCCGCCGAAGGATTTGGCGCGGCACAGGGCCTGATCGGCGTGCTGAATCATTTCTTCTGCTATTTTCGCGAGGGATTTGCCGGATGTTGCCGGTGTGCCTGGCGAGACGATGCTGATTCCGGCGCTGGCGGTGATGAGCTTCTCGCCGAGATCGGTCACCTTTGTGGCGAGGTGCTCACGCACACGGTTGACGATCGGCTCGGCTGGTACCTTGGGGTCGATGGCGCAGAGCAGCGCGATTTCATCTCCACCCCAGCGGAAAAGATAATCGCTCCGCCGACATGCTTGCCGGGCGGCCAGTCCGACGCTCCGTAAAAGCTCGTCACCTCGCCGATGGCCCAGTGTGTCATTGACCGATTTGAAGTTGTCCAGGTCAAACAGGGCGAACACCATTTGCTGATGTGTCCTTTTGGCCCGCTGCCAGACAGCACGAAACACCCGGGGCCAGGCCCGGCGGTTGAGAAGACCTGTCAGAGGGTCCCGAAAGGCAGCGCGTTTCAGCCGTCGGACCAGGAGTCGGCGACGTCGGAGGACGTATTGCAAACGGGCGACCTTCGCGAGCAGTCGCAGAGCCTCTGCCACGGCCGCGGGGGGAGCGTCTTCCGGAAGAACTGCATCCCCCGGCAAGTGACGGTTCAAAGAGACGATGTACACACGAGCCGGTCTTTGCCGATCGCTGGGGCCGGGATGAAGCCGTTGGGCAAGATCTTCCGCAGATACCGCCCGATCCGTCAGGAGAATGACGCCGCTCCGGGGAGGGGAGAGCAATTTCCCAGGCCGTGAAACGCCAGGACTGACGCCCTGATCGGAAGACCCCGGCGTTTCCGATTCATCTGCCGAAATCACCAGCACGTCGCCCAACTCACCGGGAATGAGACGCTCCACCGCCTCGCGTATTCTCGTCCACCGTGTCGGTTCCAGAAGTACCACCAGTGAGGGGCGAAACAAACGGGCCATGGACGGAATCAGCGCGAACCTGGTCCATTAAAATGGGGAGTCTTTATCGGTGGCGGGCTGGGCATCCTTGCGGGGTGAAAGTCCGTGCCTTAGAATCGGCCAGATGATGCGCGGCCACACAACCGAAAATCCAACGCGCGTTTTATTGTGGCGATTGGACGTCGGTCTGAAAAGATCATGAGCCGGGAGATTGATGAAACAGAGATATGCGGGGGAAGGCGGTCATTGGGCGTAGGTGATTCGCTCAGAGAGAGTGCTCGTCAGATGGACGAATTTCAATCCCAGCTTCTGGAACTGCGTGCAGGTTGGTGCCGTCGCCACCTGCTCAGCCTGGAGGAACTGTCGGCGGAGGAAATCGTTCGGATCCTCGATACGGCGCAAGTGTTTCGCCGCGCGTTTGACCGGGGGATCAGGAAGTGGTCGCTTTTGACCGGCAAGACGTGCGTCAATTTATTCTTTGAAAACTCCACGCGAACCCGCAACAGCTTTTCCCTGGCCGCGCGTCGATTGGGGGCTGATGTGGTCGATTTTTCCGCGGCCACAAGCAGCCTTTCCAAAGGCGAAACGGTGGTGGACACGGCGCGGAACCTGGAGGCCATGGGAATCGACGCGGTGGTGGTGCGGCATAGTACCCCGGGGACACCGCATTTGCTGGCCAAATCCCTCCGCTGCTCGGTGATCAACGCAGGCGACGGGCCCCACGAACATCCCACTCAGGGTCTGCTGGATATCCTGACCATTCGGCAGCGGCTGGGTCGAGTCGAGGGCCTTACCGTGGCCCTTGTCGGCGATATCGCCCATAGCCGTACAGCCCGGTCCAACATCTGGGGCGTGAAGAAACTGGGCGCGCACGTCATCGTGTGCGGGCCATCAACGCTCGTCTCGCGTGATTGGGAGAAGTTGGGGGTCGAGTACTCCTACAGCCTGGACGAGATTCTCCCACGGGTGGACGTGCTCAATTTGCTGCGGATCCAGTTCGAGCGACAGACGCGACGGCCGTTCCCCTCTGTTCGCGAATATGCCCTGCTTTACGCCATGAATGCTGAGCGCCTGGCCCGCACAAAGCCGGGCATCTTGATCATTGCGCCCGGACCGATCAATCGCGGTGTCGAGGTCACCGCTGACGTCGCGGACGGCAAACATTCGGCGATTCTGGATCAGGTGACAAACGGCGTGGCCGTCCGTATGGCCGTCCTCTGGTTGCTGACGGGCACAACGGACCAGAAGTGATGAGCAGCCGGACGTTGCTCGTCGTGCACCCCATGGAAAATTTACGAAAACTGTGTCCGAGCATCTTAGATCGTAAAAGCGCCGGGAGTCGCGCCGCCGGCGAAAAAAATAATGAACATGTATCACACAGGGTTCGCCGTGCAGTGATTGGCGAGGGATGAAAAAAATGGAGCGAATTCTGATCCGCGGTGGACGGGTCATCGATCCCAGTCAGGGATTGGATGATCACATCGATATCCTCATCGAGGACGGAAAGATTGCCGCTTACAATCCGACCGCCAGAGGAGACGAGCGGGTGATCGATGCCCGGGGGAAAATCGTCTCCCCGGGTTTGATCGATATGCATGTTCATCTTCGTGAACCCGGCCACGAAGATGATGAGACGATTGCCACCGGTACACGAGCGGCTGTGGCAGGAGGTTTTACCTCCATCGCCTGTTGTCCCAACACCGACCCGCCCATCGACACTCCCGCAACGGTGGAATTCGTCCGTCAGAAAGCCGCCCGCGACGGGCACTGCAATGTTTACGTCATCGCCTGCGTCAGCAAGGATCGCAAAGGAGAAGAGCTTGCAGAAATCGGGCAACTCGTGGCGGCAGGAGCGGTTGCTTTCAGCGATGATGGGGCGCCGGTTTACGACCCGGAATTGATGCGGCGGGCGTTCGAATACTGTCTGATGTTTGACAAGCCGGTGTGTAATCATTGTGAGATTCCCGAATTGACGCGCAATGGTGTGATGCACGAGGGGCTGGTGTCATTGATCCTGGGTTTGCCGGGAATCCCCGCGGCCGCAGAGTCGGTCATGGTCGCCCGGGATATCGCCCTTGCGGAAGCCACAGGGGGACGCCTCCATGTGATGCACGTTTCCACCCTGGGGAGCGTGGACGCTATTCGCCGGGCAAAAGCCCGCGGAGTCCGCGTGACCGCGGAGGTGACGCCCCACCATTTCACGCTCACGGACGAGTCGCTGCGGACGTTTGATTCCAACTTCAAGATGAATCCCCCTCTGCGCTCGAAAGAACACGTCAAAGCGTGCCTGGAAGGCCTGCGAGACGGTACGATCGACGTCATCGCCACCGATCACGCCCCGCACGCCAAGGAAAAAAAGATGCAGGAGCTGGACCGCGCCCCGTTCGGTATCGTGGGACTAGAGACGGCCCTGTCCCTGGTCATCATGCGGCTCATCAAGCCGGGTATTCTCTCGTGGTCCGAAGCCCTCGCCAAACTCACCGTCAATCCTGCCCGTATTCTCGGAATTCCCAAGGGGACGCTGCAAATCGGGGCGGACGCCGACGTCACCATCATCGACCCTGATGTGAAATGGACGGTCGATCCGGAACAACTCCATTCCAAGTCGAAGAACACCCCCTTCGCCGGTTGGGAAATGGAAGGTCGCGCGACAGTTGTCATTGTCGGCGGTGCGATAAAATACGAGTGGGGCGGGCACGGTTGATGGCGTGTCGCGCGAATGCTGCGGGGCAGGCTCCTCGCGGACTATGGGCTGCGGATGGGAGACCCGGGTAGGTGATCCGATATTTGATCGATGGCTACAACTTTCTCAATTGCTCGGGGATCGAAGTGAAAAACGCCGGGGCGGCCGGCGCGTCTCCTTTGGGAGTGGCGCGTCAGGCGCTTCTGGATTTTCTCGTGGAACATCTGACTCCCGAAGAAGCCCGGGAAACTCTCGTGGTCTTCGATGCTCACAGCCCTCCGCGACCATTGCCCGCGGAGTTTGACTACTGCGGCATTTCTGTGAAGTTTGCCGTGCGATACCCCGATGCCGATTCGCTGCTGGAACGACTCATCCATGAGCACACGTCTCCGCGGAAGCTGACGGTCATCTCGAGTGATCACCGTGTTCAGCGGGCGGCACGTCGCCGGCGGGCCAAATTCGTGGACAGCGAGAAGTGGTATCGCGAATTGCTGATCCGGGCATCTTACCGCGGTACCACGTCGCCTCGCCCCAGTGATGCCCCCTCCAAACCACCTGACGTCTCGTTCATGAATACCGAGGACTGGCTCCGGCTGCTGGGGATATCCGGGGACGCCGCCGCGGAAAACCTGGAACCTGTGCCCGAATCGGAGCGACGGCCGGATTCAGAAGCGAGAGCTTCCAACAACGCTCGACCGACCACGGAAGGGCCCACTCGGGACGCAGCGACCGACGGCAGACAACAGGCGCCGGAGTTGCCTCCCGAAGCGTTTCCCGGGGTGGACTTTGGTTTCACTCCCGATGAGCTTGAACGCCCGATCGACGCGCTGGATGAACGGGATCTTGGGCGAATGCGGCGACCTCGCCAGCGCCGGCCGCCCCGTCGGCACGGTTAGTGCGGGAAGTCTCTGGGAGCAACGTATCCACCGAAGCGGTCAGACGTTCTGCTGAGTCAACCGGCGAATCGCCTTGTCGGCAATATCCTTTCGGCACCACGCCCCCTGCCAGCGGATGCATTTGACGGCCGCGTAGGCCTGGTATTTCGCCCGGGCGATATTCTCGCCGAGGGCAGTCACGCCCAGCACCCGGCCGCCCGCGGTGACAATGTCCCCGTCTTTTATCGCCGTTCCCGCGTGAAAGACCTTGACATCCGGCAAGCGGGCCGCTTCGTCCAGACCGCGGATGGGAAAGCCTTTCTGGTAGGAGCCGGGATATCCCTCGCTGGCCATCACAACGCACACCGCAGGGCGCGGATCCCATTCCAGCGATTCGAGCTGATCGAGTCGTCCATCGACTGCCAGATTGAGGATCTCCAGCAGATCCGATTTGAGCCGCATCATAAGGGGCTGGCATTCCGGATCGCCGAACCGCACATTAAATTCCAGCACCCGCGGACCAAGCGGCGTCATCATCAAACCTGCATAGAGCACCCCGGTGAAAGGCCGGCCGGCCTTCCGCATGGCATGGACGGTGGGAACGAGAATGTTGGCTTCGATCCAGTGAAGGGGCTCGTCGCTTACCACCGGAGCAGGAGAATAGGCCCCCATGCCACCTGTATTGGGGCCCGTGTCCCCATCGAACGCAGGCTTGTGGTCCTGCGCAGGCTGAAGCGTGACAATCGTTTTCCCATCGGTGATCGCCAGAACACTGGCCTCTTCTCCGTGAAGCCGCTCCTCGATGACCAGTCGGTCGCCCGCCGAGCCGAACGCTTTTTCCTCGGCGATCAGCCGAATGGCCTGAAGGGCCTGCTCGCGATTGTCACAGACGATCACGCCTTTGCCGGCGGCCAGCCCGTCCGCTTTGACTACCAGCGGCATGTCCTCTTTTTCCATGAGGTAGCGTCGGGCGGAAGCGGGGTCCGAAAAGATCTGGAAGTCGGCCGTCGGCACGTCGGCCGAGCGCAGGAGTTGCTTGCAGAAAACCTTACTGGCCTCCAGTTCCGCAGCGGTCTTGGTAGGGCCGAAAATCCGCAATTTCTCCGCGCGGAAGGCATCGACGATCCCCTCAGCGAGTGGGGCTTCGGGGCCAACCACTGTCAGGCCCACCCGGTTGGCCTTGGCAAAACGGATTAAACCTTCCAAATCCTTTTCCGAAATGGGAACGTTTTCGGCATCCTGGGCTGTGCCCGCGTTGCCTGGGGCGACAAATACCCGCTCAGCAAGCGGACTTTGCTTCAGTTTCCACGCCAGCGCGTGTTCCCGGCCTCCACTTCCAATCACCAACACGTTCATCGTATCGGACCTTTTCCAAATCGCGTGCCACTCCACCAACTTGCTGTAGACCCTGATTTTAGGTTATGGGCTGGAGTGTGAGAAGGATTGCCGCTTCTGCCGCATAGATTCGAATCTGCGTGGGCGATCGGATTGAGGAAGGGAGAGGCAACGTCGTTCCTGCGAAATAGCCGGAGACGGTAAGAACGGACCTGACAAGCAGGTCCCTCCGATGTGGAGGGGTTGCGCTTGTCGTGTCCGGCGAAACTCATTTTTCGAGCTCGCTCTTGTGGGGCTCAAGATACGCCGCCGGCGCTGGCCCTGCCGAAAGGGAACCGAACGGCCCTCGGTGTGCGTAGAGAGCAGTGGACAAAAAACTGTACCGGGCCATCACGGTTCGAACGTCGACGAGCAAGGGAGAACGGTGACTCCGCCCGGACATGTGTGCGTCCGCTCCGTGCGTTAGACCTGCGTAGGGCGATAAAGCACAATAGGAGAATCGGGGGGGACGACTCGCCGAGGACGGCCCGAGCGATAAGTTTCCGGGAGGACGACGCCCCTCGGTACGGGCGCCAGCGACCGATTTTGCGGCTGCGCCTCCGCGCAGCGAAAAATGAATCGTTTTTCACCAGGGGTTTTCTTGCAGATGGACGCAAGAGTTACGACGCATTCACCGCCTTCGCAGAATTCGCAGACCGCTGAGAGACCTCCCTCCACGACACCCGCGGCACGTCGCCAGTTCTTTGTCAGGGTGGCTCAAACCGTTGCCGCAGCGGTGGGGTGGAACCGTCTGCTCGTTCGGCTGCTCACGGTGCTTGGGAGTATCCTGGGTGTTTCGGCAAGCTATGCAGGTGTGAGATTTCTGTGGCCCAGAAACCCGCAGAAGGCAGACGATTGGATCCCCCTCGTGCCCGTGGATCAGATTGTGCCCGACACCGTCCAGACAGCGTGGTTGAACACGCTGGGCGTTTACGTTGTCCGGCAATCAGGCACGCAGGGAGAACGGATCGTTGTGCTGAAAGCCTCGTGCACCCATCTGGGGTGTATTACTCAATGGGATGCGGGCTTGCGGCAGTTTGTCTGCCCATGTCATGGAAGTGCCTTTGATAAAGAGGGCCACCGACTCCGCGGCCCGGCCCGGCGAGCTCTGGAACGGTGTGCTGTTGATCTGGTCGATGGGGTTCTCCTCGTCAATACGCGGCTCACTTACCGCAGGGAAAACGGCGGCTGGGACGATCCGAGAAGCTTTGTGAGGCTTGACGAAAGTGTGGGGTGAGGGAAACGGGGATGGGTGTGTGGCATCGAATAAGACAGTCGCGGGTGTACCGCAGTATTTTCCGGGTTCCGCTCCCGCGCACAACCCGGGAAAAAGTCCTCATGATCTTTAATACATTCGTCCTCCACGTCCATCCGGCGGGTTTGCCGCGGTATGCCGTGCGCCTCCGCTACACCTGGTGTATGGGCGGGCTGGCCTTTTTTCTTTTTTTGGTGGAAATCGTCACCGGTGTGGCCTTGATGTTCTATTATCGGCCGGTCCCCGAGTATGCTTACGCTGATATTCTCGATCTGCGGCATTCCGTTTATTTCGGAATTATGCGCGAGCTTCACCGTTGGGCAGGACACGCCATGGTCGTGGTCGTGATGCTCCATATGCTGCGAGTTTTTCTGACCGGAAGCTATCGTCCACCACGGGAATTCAATTGGGTCATCGGTGTAAGTCTTCTGATCCTCACGCTTCTGCTTTCGTTTACCGGCTATCTATTACCATGGGACCAACTCGCCTACTGGGCGACCACAGTGGGCACGAACATGGTGGCCGCGGCACCGTTTGTCGGCCATCAGGGACCGGGAAGCGAGCTTCTCACGCTGCACGGCGAACCGCTGATCACCCGGTCTTCCGATCTGCGCTACTTTTTGCTGGGAAGTGATGAAATCGGACCGACGGCTCTCAACAGGTTTTATATCTGGCACTGTATAGCCCTCCCCCTGGCTATGGCGTTTCTTTGCGGGCTTCACTTCTGGCGCGTGCGCAAGGATGGGGGCATCAGCGGACCGCTTTGATCACTTTGTATTTTCGGAAAAACATGCAACCAGCGGTTATCATACGGAATACGTGAATGACAAACTGACGTTTGATCGTTTTAAAGTCGGATGAAAGATCAATCGTTAGCGATCCTCTATT
>NZ_JACIYL010000150.1 GCF_014359955.1 Thermogutta sp.
CTGTCCGGCCAGAGCCGTCGTCTTCTGGAGGAGTTGATCGCTCATCTGGCTGGCCTGAACCGGATCGAGCTGGACTTTTTCGAGATAAAAGTCGGGCGCCCGTGCGGCCAGGATTAACAGGATCTGAAAAAGGATCAGCCCCGCAAGGAAGGCTCCCCCAAGTGCCATGAGGAAAATCTTGATCCATCGTTTCACGGGATCGCTCCAGTCCGCAAAGAGCCTAGAAAACCAATATTGTAGAGAATGGGTCCGGCCGGCGACTATCGCCAGTTGGCGCTGACACATCCCCGCGTTTCCTCTGGCGCTGGGTGCGAACGTCCACAGTAATTTGCCTCAGCCGGAGGGACCTCCTTGTCAGGTCCGCTCTCGGAGGGACGTGCTTGTCACGTCTGCCATCTACCGTTCGATCCATCTATTTCCTTTCACGGGCACAACAAGCGTGCCCCTCCGAAAAAACTCCGGAGGAACCTGCTTGTCAGGTCCGCTTGTCAACCTTGGATGATCCACCCCAATTCACTCGCGTTCTGGTAGGGGCAATTCATGAATTGCCCCTACCGCATATGGAGGGACCTTTCGGAGGGACCCGCTTGTCGGGTCCGATGCACACCGATTGATGACCCATCCCCCTCACCGGGCACGACAAGCGTGCCCCTCCGAACGACGTTTCCCATCTCGTGGCACAACCAGGGTCCCCGGCAGGGGCTATTCATGGATGGCCCCGACACCACGTTGCGCTCGTGGCCTGTCACAGCTTGTGGCCAAAATGGGGATGACTTGGCATTTGTCGGGGGCGATGCATCGGCGATTTGTGGCCGGCGGACATGGACGGGGGCTGGCAGTTTTAAAGACCAGCGATTAGCTTAAAAATAAGGCTCAAGCGAGCCGACGGGGGGAGTTTTTGTTTCATTTTCCGGGAGGATCTTTATGTTTGAAGAATTCTTGCAGGCAGCGCGTACCATTTTCGAGCAGGCGCAGCAGGAAGGAAGGCTGATCCGCAATCCCGATACAGCGCGACTCCGCGCGATGGCTCTCGAAGAACCCGAGGTCCGCGAAACCCGCTACGGCAGCCTGGAGGTGGACTCGGAGCCGACATCGCGGGCCGCGATGTTCACCAAGAACAATGTCGACACGAAGTTCGGCAAAGACGAGTACGAGCTTCTCGAGGCGGCCAAGCGCCGGCTGGCCCAGCAGGAACTGGTGAGCATCGATGTGCAGGTCGGCGACGGTACGGAAGGAATTACCGCCAGACTCATCGTTCCCCGAAGGTATGCCCACGTAGCCTACGCAGGGCTCAAGCTATTCAAGCCCACCAGCACGGACGATCCCACTTACCAGGTCATCATGTTTACGGACGAGGCCTTCGAGACCAATAAACACAAAAAACTCCCGGAAAAAGACATCACCATTCGCCTCGCCCACTCCCCCGATGGACGGATGGTGAAGATCGTCAGGAACAGCAATTATTTCGGCGAGTGGAAAAAAGGCGTTTTCGCCGGTGAGGACTGGCGGGTAAAGCAAAAAGGCAACGCGATCTTTTTGCACGTGGGATGCCGGCGGGACACCCTGGAAACACCCCACGGCGGATATCGCACCGTCTGCTCCCTGTTCGCCGCCCTCAGCGCCAACGGCAAGACGAGCACCACCTGCAAAGTGCTGGCACGAAAAGGTCGGGAACGGTCCTGGCTCATCCAGGATGATGGGGGCGCCCTGTATCGCGATGGCTCATTCCGCGGGTTCGAGCCCGGGGGAATTTTCATCAAAACGGATGGCCTGAACCCTGGCGATCAACTTGAGGCCTATTATGCGTGCCTCAAACGGGAGACATTCCTGGAAAACGTGTGGATCGAACCCGACGGGACGATTGACTTTTTCAATATGGAGCGGACGTCCAACGGCCGGGCGGTGGTGGAGCGCCGCGATTTTATGCACGCTGCGCAGACCATCAACGCGGATCGTGTCGATAACCTGTTCCTCATCACCCGGGGAAGTACCATTCCCGCGGTTGCCAAATTAACTCAAGAGGAGGCCGCCGCGTTCATGGTGCTGGGACAGTCCATGGAATCCTCGGCCGGTGACCCCACTCAGGCGGGCAAGATCAAAAACGTGTTCTTTTACGATCCTTTTGTGGCGGGTAACCGCGCGGAGCACGCCAACCTGTTTTACGATATCCTCAAGGAAAATCCGCACATCCAGTGCTACCTTCTGAACACCGGCTTCGTTGGAGAGGGGGAATCGATGCGCGACATCCGCCTTCAGGACACGATGGGCATTCTGGACTCCATCCTTCGCGGCGGTCTGGATGAGTGGGTCTATTCCCCCCGGACCAAACTCCATGTGCCCACTGCGGTCCGCCTGGTTGATTCCATCCTTTTCCATCCGGAGAAACTCTTCCCGCACGATGTTTTTGAAGAAAAACAGGCGGCCCTGGAAAAGCATCGAGCGGAATTTATGGACCGCTTTCCCGGACTACGACCCGAAATCCGACGCGTCTTCCAGCGATAAGGCGCATGTCCCCGTGCGGGAAAAAACCGCAAGACCCCGACCTGCGGGTTCCTTGGGCGGAATGCAGTCGGGGTGATCGGTCGGAGAGAACCCGATCCTGGAGTTTATTCGAGCGTTTTTGCTCGAGGGGGACGCGTTCCCCCGTGTCCATTCGAGGAACGGCTTTCGCCTTCTGGAGGGACGGCGGCCATGCCGTCCCTTACGGTTTTTGCGTCGTCGGTTAAAGCGGCGCGTCCCACCGTGTCCGTTGGCCTGGGTGGAACCGGGCCTCCATCCATCGCGACCTGGAAGACGCGAATCCGACGGTCTGTCACGCGGGAACGTGTTCAGGCGGATGGTCGGCGGTAATACTGGTAGGCCAGGAGGACCTCGTAAAGATCCAGGGAGATCGTGATTTCTTCCTGTTCGAAATCTTTCAGCCAGGTCCGCTGGCAGCGAACGGCATCCACCAGAAGGGGCAGAATTTCGCCCAGCCGCACGTTCACCAGGGAAGAGATGTTGTTTTGTTGGGCCGGAGCCTCGTCTTCCTGAGGGCCGTAGTAAACGCGGAGATGTGTGCGTGGCATAGGGGCTTTTCTCCGGATCGACTCCAAAAAAGGCACCTGCCAGCGTTCCCGCCGGCGCAACCCTCTGTGTCCCCCCTGGGCGTCAAGATTATCGGCGTTCCGATTCTGTGGCTTTGATCAAATTCGCGGGATTTGCGGTTTTCTTCGAAAAGACTGCCAGAAACGACTGCGCTGACGCCTCCCCCTTTCCTCTGGCGGTGGGGAGGCCGACCTCCCCACAACGTCGCGGGGCGGCGAGATTCAACCCGGCGGCACCTCTTTCGCGGAGCCTACTTCGGAGGGACCTGCCTGTCAGGTCCATATTCGGAGGGACCCGCTTGTCGGGTCCGATGAACGCCGATTGATGACCCATGCCGCTTCGCCGGGCACGACAGGCGTGCCCCTCCGACACATCGGAGGGACGTGGTTGTCACGTCCGCTCGTCAGGATCGGACGATCGGTCGCGTTTCTGCGGGCACGACAAGCGTGCCCCTCCGAAAAAATTCCGGCGGGACGTGCCTGTCAGGTCCGCTTTGCAACACCACACATGCATCACGTTTCACCGGGCACGACGGACAAGCAAAATTGGTCTTTGCGGATTTTGCCCGGCGTGCTAGATTGGGCGGGACGCGCTGGTTTACTGCGGCAGAAACTGGCAGAAATGGTGGGATGCTCATGCCCGTCGGATGACAGCCCCTATTTGCCCGGTCTTCTGCCGTATGCGGAAATGGATTTCCTTCAAAAGGAGAGCCGTGGAGCATGGAAGCTCGACTGTCCCGTCTTGCGTGCGTCCTTCTCGTCGTTGCGACCGCGGCGGGGGCGTCCTATCCCACCCCGAATTTCATCATCCAGTGCCAGGACCCCCAGCTTGCGCGTGAGCTGGGTGAAGCGGCAGAAAAATATCGGAAAGAGCTGGCGCAATTGTGGCTGGGGCACACGCTGCCCGATTGGTCTCGCCCGTGCCCGGTAACCGTTCACGTGGGACCGAACCTTGGAGCCGGGGGGGCGACGACGTTCGTTTTCGATCGGGGAGAGGTGTATGGCTGGAAAATGACGATCCAGGGGCCCCGGGAACGTCTGCTTGATTCCGTGCTTCCTCACGAGATCACCCATATGATCCTGGCCAGCCACTTCCGGCAGCCTCTGCCCCGATGGGCAGACGAGGGAGCCGCCACCACGGTGGAGCACATCAGCGAGAGGGAAAAGCATCGTCGCATGCTCCTCGAATTTCTCCGCACCCGGCGGGGAATTCCCTTCCGTCACATGTTCGCCATGGAAGAATACCCCCAGGACATCATGCCGCTCTACGCCCAGGGATACACCCTCGCCGAGTTCCTCATCCAGCAGGGCGGCCATCGTAAGTTCATTCAGTTCCTGGAAGACGGTCTGAAGGACAACAATTGGGATGCCGCCCTGGCGAGACATTATCCCTACCAGGACCTGGGCCGACTCCAGTTAAGCTGGGTGGACTGGGTTGCCCGGGGGTTCCCTCAGCTTTCTCCGGCATCTGTTCCGTCGGCACCGGAGGCCACACTCGTGGCGGCGAACATCGGCGGTTCCACCTCCGAATGGCGGGCGAAAGGCTCATCGCCTGCGGTTGTGCCTTCCCTCTACCAGCAACTGGCAGCCTCCCCGCTCGAAGTGGGGGCATCCGTGGCGGAATCTTCGCCCGGTGCGGGACAACCGGCCGCTGGTGCGCTGGTGAATGCGCCCCAGTACGATCCAGCGAATCCCCCTCTTGTCGACGTGTCCGGTTGGCGCCCCTCTCCGGTGTCTTCGCCGCTCGCCGCTCAGGCTCTCCCCTCCACCGCGGGGCAGCAATCCCAGGGCTGTGGATGCGGCGCGACGCCCGCCGAACTTGAGAACTCCAAGCCTGTTATCCCTAATGAAGTGGTGGGCTATCCCCAGACGGCGGAGGGCCGACCGAACGTCCTGATGGAATGGAACAGTCCCACCATGTGGCGATGAAGGTATTCGGAAACGCCGGGTTTCTGCAACGGCTTCCAGCGGATCCAATTTCGCGGCGCAAGAAACGCGCCTCGGGGATTGCTGAAATGGGCTGCTATCCGCGGCGGGACTTCCGGCAACAGGCGGTGGACCAGCGCGACAATGACGAGCGGACCAGTCAGGCATCGGTCGGGCCGGCTCGCGAATCACCCCTGCAGTAGGGGCCGTTCATGAATCGCCACAGCAATACCGAAGTGGGGACGGGGCAACCGGGCTCCCTATTGAAAGAACCCACCGCATCTGGCACACTTAAATTTTTGCCCTCCCCGTTTGTCGCCCTCATGACCGCGCCAGGTGCGGGACTGGTGGTCTGGTCGTTTGGGGGAAGACTGTGGGGCATCAGCCATCGTGTACACAATTTGTAGGCCGAAAATTTGCAGCTAACTCGCGTACACTCAATCGTAACTAAGAGAGGGAGAGTGAGTCCGTGGCCGTTCGTATCCGCATGAAAAGATGTGGCCGAAAGCACCGTCCCTTTTTCCGCATCTGCGCCACAGATGCCCGGGCGCCGCGGGACGGTCGCGTGATCGAGGTGTTGGGAACTTATGATCCGATGATTCCGTTGACGGACGCGCGGGTCACGCTCAACCTGGAGCGGGTTCAGTACTGGTTGAGCGTGGGGGCACAACCCAGCGAAAAGGTAAAAATCCTGTTGAAAAAATACGGTCCGAACGGTACCCATCTGGAAAAGCAGCGGGAAGCCGTGGAGAAACTGCGGCAGATGCAGGCAGCCCGCAAGGCAGCGGCTGAGCACGCGTTGGTCCTGGCGGAGCAGAAGAAGGCCGCCAGGAAAGCCCTTGAAGAGGCCGCCCGCGCTGCCGAGGCTGAAACCGCCGAAGAGGCGTCCGCTGAGTGATCCATGCGGATTGATGTCCTGACGCTGTTCCCGGAGATATTTCACAGCTACCTCGGGCAAAGCGTCCTGAAAAAAGCGATCGAGCGGGGGCTGGTGGAGATCCATCTCCACAATATCCGCGATTGGAGTCACGACAAGAAACACCACAAGGTAGATGATCGACCATTTGGGGGCGGGCCGGGGATGGTGCTCATGGCGCCGCCCGTTGTGGAGTGCGTCGAGGCAGTCCAGGCGATGGCCAATGAGCCGGGCCACCTGGTCATGCTGACGCCCCAGGGACGAAAACTCAATCAGGCGGTCGTGGAGGAACTGGCGCAGCATCCGCGGCTGTTGCTTTTGTGTGGGCGGTACGAGGGATTTGACGAAAGAATCCGACTCATTTTGAAACCCGATGAGATTTCCATCGGGGATTATGTGCTCAATGGGGGCGAGGTGGCGGCCATGGTGGTCATCGACGCCGTGATCCGTCTCGTCCCCGGAGTGCTGGGAGACGAAGAAAGCAGTCGCCAGGACTCGTTTTCCGGTCCTGACAGATTGCTGGACCACGCCCAGTACACCCGGCCGAGGTGTTATCGGGGCTACGAAGTCCCGGCCGTACTGCTCAGCGGTAACCACCGGGCAATCGAACGATGGCGGCTGATGGATCGGCGGCGGCGGACGGAAGAACGACGCCGCGATTTGCTGGAGGGTTCAACGACTCTCAGGTTGGGAGAGAGTACACGGGACGAAAAAGTTTCGAAAAATTCGCTTGGCAAGTGTGGCGACGCAGGAACATGCCCTGAAAGCTCTGCCACCGAAAGCCGGAAGGAATCAGAAAAAGGTTGTCAAGCTTGAATCAGAGGCCTGCCATGAACAAGGGTGAACTGTTAAAGGCGGTTGAGCAACCCTGCTTGAAAACGGATATCCCCTATTTTGAAGTGGGGGATACGGTGGACGTTCACTGCCGGATTATCGAAGGCAATAACGAGCGCATTCAGATCTTCAGCGGTGTGGTCATCGCCCGCAGCGGAAGTGGTACGCGGGAAATGTTCACGGTGCGACGGATTGTCCAGGGCGAAGGTGTGGAACGAAAGTTCCCGCTCCATTCCCCTCGAATCGCCAAAATCGAGGTGAAACGGACGGCCATCGTGCGTCGGGCAAAACTGTACTTCCTCCGCGATCGGGTGGGCAAAGCCGTGCGGCTCCGCGAACGGCGTCCCGATCAGATGCAAAAGCGGCTCAATCGGGAGCGTGCCTACTGGGCCAAACGAGGTGGTCAACCCGTCGAGCAGACGACCTCTGCGTGATCACCGCTGGGTCCGGCGGACCGGCAGGCGGACCACAATGACCGCTGAGCCGTTGTGGGAGACGTCCGCGTGGTCCTGGGTAACCCAAGACTTGCAAAGCGACAGTCGTACAAAGCGCTGACATTCTGGTCTTGGTTGAAGAGAATGCCCCGCGAGATGGTGTTGACTATCTCGCGGATTTTTTTCCGAGAAAAAGGTCTTTTTTCATCACGGCGAGAAGGCCGCGGCTGTTCCGATTTCACCGG
>NZ_JACIYL010000151.1:0-4051 GCF_014359955.1 Thermogutta sp.
CGTCCGCCGATCACCATTCGATCATCCATTGCGTTCCGGCGGGGACTAAAGTCCCGCGCCGAAGGCGGGGCTAAAGCCCCGCACTCCATATGGGGAACCGGGCACGACAGGCGTGCCTGTTCAACGCATTAAGCTTTTGGCCTCTCACAGGTCCAAAAGAAAACTGGGGATAAGTCAAGCGCTGAGCATCTTGCGGAAACTTTTTAAAGGTGTCGCCCCTCCCGGTCAGCGGCGGTACGCACCGTTCCGGCCATTGCCATTACCGTTTCCACCGCCATTTCCGCGGACATTGGGGCGAGCCGCAAGGTAGCCCAGCGAATCTTTTCCCAGGAGGCTTTCCACCTGTTTTTCAAGTTCCTCATCCAGACGCACGCCGAGGCCGTCGCAGGCCATGATGACGCGGCGGCCATCCGCAAGCTGGATTAAAAGCTGGAGCGAGCACGGGCCGGGATATCCACGGACGATGCGGTAGAGGTCGCTGAGGACGTCCGGGCCGTGTTGCCGTTCGGAAAGCCGGATTTCCAATCCCCGTGTGAATCGACGGCGAAGCTCATCCACCGGTACAAGTTCCTGAACGATCAATGTGGCTTCGTCACCGCCCCCGCGTTTGTCGACCGTGGCGAGGGCCACGAGAACGGCGTCATCCTTCAAAAGGTGACCCTGTCGTGCGTAAGGCTCCGGCCAGAGGATGCATCGCACAATGCCCGACATATCTTCCAGATCGAACATGGCGAACTTGGTGGGGCCGTCGGTCCGCACGGTGCGGGTGTGTTTGGTGACGATGGCCGAAACGACGCCGCCCACCACGACCTCCGTGCCCTGCGGCAATTGCCCCAGTTCGTCTGTGGTGTGGGTGCAGTAACGGCGGAGCATCTCTTCGTACTCGCGGAGCGGGTGACTGGAAAAATAGAAGCCCAGCACTTCTTTTTCCCGGGCAAGCTTTTCGTGGTCCTCCCATTCCGGGATGTCAGGCAGCCGCTCCTCAACAGGGGACACGGATTCGCTGTTATCTCCGAAGAGGCTCAACTGGCCGATGCGGCGATCTTCGGCGGCGCTGGCTCCGGCCTGAATGGCCTGGTCGAGGACCGCCCACAGTTGGGAGCGTTTCGCGCCGAGCGAGTCAAATGCCCCGGCCTTGATGAGGGATTCGATGGCCGAGCGGTTGACAGCCGCTTCATCGAGCCGCTCGCAGAATTCGAAGAGGCTCTTGTAGGGACCGTTTCGCCGGCGTTCCTCCACAATGCGTTCAGCCGCCGAGCCCCCACAGCCCTTGATGGCCGCCAAGCCAAAGACGATTTTTCCATCTGCCACGGTGAACTCCACTTCAGAGCGGTTGATGTCCGGCGGCAACACGACCAGGCCCATCCGGTGGCAGTCTTCGAGATGCTCGACGAGGGAATCCTTGCGGGTGAAATTGCGGTTGCTGATGTCACTGGAGAGCAGGGCCGCCATGAACTGGAGCGGATAATGGGCCTTGAGATAGGCCGTGATGTAGGCGATCCGTGCGTAGGCCGTGGAGTGGCTCTTGTTGAAGCCGTATCCGGCGAACTTTTCGACCAGATTGAAAAGTTCCTCGGCATCCTGACGGCTCAGCCCCTGGGCGCAGGCTCCTTCCACGAACTGTTCCCGATACTTGGCGATCTTGTCGAGCTTTTTCTTGCTGATTGCTTTGATGCAGGTGTAGGCCTCGGCCAGCTCGATGCCCCCCAGCCGATTGAGAATCTGCATGACCTGCTCTTGATAGACCATCACCCCATGAGTTTCTTCGAGGATTTCCTTCATCACGGGGTGTTTGTATTCGGGTTTCTTGCGACCGTGTTTGACTTCGATGTAGTCGTCCACCATCCCGCCTTCCAGCGGTCCGGGGCGATAGAGGGCGTTCACCGCGATGATGTCGCGAATGTTGTCCGGTTTCATGCGCTGGAGGAGTTCGCGAATACCGCCGCTTTCCAGTTGGAAAACGCCTTTCGTTTCACCCCGTGCCAGAAGGTCATACGTCGCGCGATCATCCAGGGGAAAGGCATAAGGATCGACGCGTTCTCCCGTGGTTTCCTCGATGAGCTTGATGACCTTGGAGAGGAGGGTGAGGTTCCGCAGGCCGAGAAAGTCCATTTTGAGCAGGCCCGCCCGTTCCACGTCCGCCATCGCCCATTGGGTGATGATTTCCTCCTTCCCCTGGACGTGCTGGAGGGGGACATACTCGACCAGCGGCTTGTCGGCGATGACCACGCCTGCCGCGTGGGTACCGACGTTTCGGGCAAGCCCCTCAATCTGTTTGGCATAATCGATGATTTCCCGCACCCGCAGGTCTGTCTCGTATTTCTTGCGGAGATCCTCGCTCTTTTCCAGGGCTGCCTGGAGTGTGACCTTGGGGCCTTCCGGAACGAGGGCCGTGATCTCGTTGACGAAGGCCACCGGATGCCCCAGTACCCGGCCCACATCGCGGATGGCGGCGCGGGCGGCCATCGTGCCGAAGGTGCAGATCTGCGCGACGTTCTCGTGGCCGTATTTCTCCTTCACGTACTGAATGACTTCCTCGCGCCGCTCCTGGCAGAAGTCGATGTCGATGTCCGGCGCCTCACGGCGGTTGAGATCGAGGAACCGTTCAAAGAGCAGGCCGTATTCAATCGGGCAGACATGGCTGAGCTTGAGGGCGTAACTGACCAGAGACCCCACGCCCGATCCGCGGGCGGTGGCCTGAATTCCGCGGCTGCGGGCGAAGCGGACGAAGTCCCACACTATGAGAAAGTAGTTGGCAAAGCCCAGTTTGTTGATAACGAATAATTCCTTCTCCAGCCGCTCCAAAACCTCCGGTGCGAGCTGGCCGTCGCGAAACCGCCGCGGGTCGTTTCGGTAGCGCTCCTTGAGTCCTTCCAAACACAGCTCGCGGAGATATTCTTCGGCGGTTTTGCCTTCGGGCGGGGTAAAGATGGGGAAGTGGCGCTGTCCCAGTTCCAGCTCCAGGTCGATAAGGGCGGCGATTTCCTGCGTGCGGCGCACGGCGTCTTCCAGTCCGGAAAACACGCTGTACATCTGTTCCGGAGAACGCAGGTAATACTCCCGCCCATCCATCCGCATCCGGTTGGTGTCGTGGCGGAACTTGCCGGTATTGATGCACAGGAGGACGTCCTGCGCGTCGGCGTCTTCAGGGAGGACGTAGTGCACGTCGCTGGTGGCGACAAGGGGGATATTCATTTTTCGGGCAACTTCCACGGCCCCCTTCATCGCCTGACGCTGGATTTCGGTGCCGTTATCCTGAATCTCGATGAAATAGCGATCGCCGAACAGGCTGCGGAACCAGTCCGCCACCTCGCACCCTTTTTTGACGTCGGGTTCTTCCTTGGCGAGAAGCGTTCGTGCCAGCTCTCCCGAGGGGCAACCGCTCAAACAAATGAGCCCTTCGTGATGCTGGGAGAGCAGCTCCTTGTCGATTCTCGGTCGGTAGTAGAAGCCCTCAAGATACGCAGCCGATGCCAGCTTGAGCAGGTTTTGAAAACCCTGCCGATTCATGGCCAGCAGCGTGAGATGGTAGCTGGCCTCCTTCATGCTTGCCGCTTCCCGCTGGAACCGGCTGCCCGGCGCAATGTAGGCCTCATATCCGATGATCGGCTTGATACCGCGGTCGCGGGCCTTTTGATAAAACTCCAGGGCCCCGTACAGGTTACCGTGATCCGTGAGCGCCAAGGCGTTCATGCACAGATCACGCGTGCGGTCAAGGAGCCGGTCGATCGTGCCCGCACCATCCAGCAAACTGTAATGGCTGTGACAGTGAAGATGAACAAATGGCGGTGTAGCCATGCTGTGTCCTCCGAGAAGTCATCGAGGCATCGTGCCATGAGGTGTTCTGCCGATTGTAGCACTGGTAGCCATGTGGAAAAGAGCGCCCTTCAGGGTGGTGGCCATCCCCAACAGAGGCATGACTTGACAGGCTGAACACACCGTATGTGCGCGAGTCGACGATCGCTCGGTCGATCGGGCTTTTGGAAAGGACAAGCCAGTATTTCGGAGGGACGTGCTTGTCAGGTCCTCCTTCGGAGGGACCCGCTTGTCG
>NZ_JACIYL010000151.1:4061-7427 GCF_014359955.1 Thermogutta sp.
TGCATACCAATTGATGGCCCATCTTTCCTTCCCGGGCACGACAAGCGTGCCCCTCCGACCGGTCTCTTGGAGGGCCCCGCTTGTCGGGTCCGCTTTTCAACGTTGGATCGTCCATTCCGTTGCGGCGGGGACTAAAGTCCCGCGCCGAAAGCGGTGCTAAAGCCCCGCACTCCATGGAGGGACCCGCTTGTCGGGTCCGATGAACACTGGCCCCGCAAAGTTCCAACCAAAAACCGGGAACGAGTCATCACGCCGACGGGTTGCATCCCATTCAATTTTGGGTAGTATGGCAAGAGAAGTCTCTGACGCGGCTCTAGGATTTGGCATCCCGGCATAGGTGGTCGTATGAACAATGTTCTGGCAATCGTCCTTGGGGGAGGGAGAGGAACACGACTTTATCCGCTGACCAAATATCGGTCCAAGCCGGCCGTCCCAATCGCTGGAAAGTATCGTCTCATCGACATCCCCCTTTCTAACTGTATTAACAGCGGAGTCAACCGAATTTATGTCCTCACCCAGTTCAACTCGGTGAGTCTCCACAGGCATATCCGGGCGACTTACAACTTTGACCTGTTTCACCGGGGATTCGTGGAAATTCTGGCGGCCCAGCAGACACTGACGCGGACGGATTGGTACCAGGGCACTGCCGATGCTGTTCGGCAAAATCTTTCCTATATCGATCGGGATGACGTCGATTATGTCCTCGTTCTCTCCGGTGATCAGCTTTATCGGATGGATTACCGGGAACTTTTAGAAACCCACCAGAAAAGTGAGGCTGATGTCACGATTGCGGCGCTGCCTGTCACCGCTGAAGCCGCGTCTTCTCTGGGGATTATGAGGATTGACGAGACTGGTCGGGTCGTGGGGTTTCTGGAAAAACCAAAAACCCAGGAAGAACTCCGTTTCATGCGGACCGATCCAGAATGGTTTGCCCAGTTCGGGCTCAAAGCGGAGGGCCGACCTTTTCTGGCGAATATGGGAATTTATCTGTTCAACCGGCAGACGCTGGTGGACGTCCTGGAAAAAACGGAGTACCGCGATTTCGGCAAGGAAGTCTTTCCCGCCTCCATCCGTGCCCGTCGGGTGTGCGTGCATCTTTTTGATGGGTACTGGGAAGATATCGGGACGATTGGGGCGTTTTTCGAGGCCAATCTGGCCCTCACCCGGCCTGCGCCCCCCTTTGTACTCGACCACCCTGAAGCCCCGATTTACACGCGGGCTCGCTTCCTGCCGCCTTCGAGGATTGAAAGGGCCACCATCCGCGATAGTCTTGTGGCCGACGGTTGTGTGATCGGTGAGGGCGCTGTCATCGAAAACAGTATCATCGGTCTGCGGAGTATCATCGGTCCGAACTGCGTCATCCGTAACTCCATCATCATGGGGAATGACTTTTACGAGGCCCCCACGGCCGACCGTCAGGCCCTCATGATCGATGAGAACAGCTACATCGAAAACGCCATCGTGGACAAAAACTGCCGCATCGGCAAAAATGTCCGCATCGTCAACGCGGAGGGTGTGAAAGAAGCCCCGGAAACGGAATACTGCATGATCCGCGACGGGGTCACGGTTATTCCTAAGGGAACCGTTCTGCCCGACAATTGGGCGCTCTGAGTCTCTATAAATTTTGCCTGACGGAACTTCTGTTGTCTTCCGGGGAGGGGCCAGCATGACGCGACTCCTGGGCACCGTTCTTGCGCTAGGCGGAGGGTTGAGTATCGGCTGGGCGACGCTTCTCGCCGCGGCCGGTCAGGTCGGTGGTGACGATCACGACCTGGCCATTCTGCTCCGCGCGGATAAAAATGGGGTCGGACAAGAGGCGGCGGCAGAGGCCTGGCAGCGAATCGTCAACCAGGGCCCCGCCGCGTTGCCCGCCCTTTTCGAGGCGGCGTCGCGGGCCAATCCGGTGGCCCTCAACTGGCTGGTGACGGCGGCGGACCGTATCGTGGACGTCGAACGCGCAAACGGCAGGAAAATTCCGGATGCCGTTTTTTTATCTGTGGTGGAAAATCGCGCAGCGCACGCCAAAATCCGCTGGTGGGCATGGCAGCGCTGGCGGGAGCAATCGCCGGAACTGGCCGAGAAAGTCCTCGCAAAGTCACTCGATGATCCGGCGTCGGAACTCCGTCGTGCTGCGGTGGAAGGGGCCATTCAAAAGCTCGGCGATATCGAGTCGCTTGTGCGCCGTCTCGATGACCCGGCGGCTCGCCGCAACATCGCAGAGCGACTGGAACAGATTTTCCATGCGGCCCGCGACAAGGATCAGGTGGAAAAACTGGCCCGATGGTTGGGCGAACTGGGCAAGCCGGTGGATTTGGCGGCTCATTACGGGTATATACGGTCCTGGCTGGTGGTGGGCCCGTTTGACAACACGGGCGACAGTGGATTTGATACCGTTTTTCCACCGGAAAAAGAGCTCGACCCTCATCAGAAGTATCCCGGCAAGCACGGAGAGGTGACGTGGAAAGCGATCACCGTGGACGACATTCACGGGCGGGTGGACCTGAACGCGGTTTTGGGCGAGGAAAAAGGCGTGGTCGCCTACGCGTGGGCAGTGGTGGAAGTAAAAGAGGAACAACCGGCAGAGATCCGCTGGGCCACCCCCAACGCCACAAAATTGTGGCTCAATGGCCAGTTGCTGGCTGTCTTCCATGTGTACCATTCCGGCTACGAGGATGACCAGTACCGCGTGGAGTGCCGTCTGAAACCCGGAAAGAATCAGCTTCTGCTCAAAATCTGTCAGAATGAGCAGACGCAGGATTGGGCCCGGCCGTGGGAATTCCGCCTTCGAGTGTGCGATGCCCTCGGCGGCGGCGTGGGACAACGGTGAACTTCCCGTCGGACTCGGTACACACAGACCGGCGGATCAGATTTTCGATGTGGGGCACTCGTGAATCGCGGACACAATACTGGACCGTTGGACCAAAGACAAACCGCGCTCCAAGAGGGGCTATCCAGGAAGTGCTCATACGACACAATAGCCATCTTGCTGAAACCATCGTGCCAAGTCGATCAAATCTCGGTAGGGGCAATTCATGAATGGCCCCTACACCGTCGGAGGGATTTTTTCCGGAGGGACCTGCTTGTCAGGTCCGTCGAACATGGATCGATAACCCATTCTTTTTCCTCGGGCACGACAAGCGTGCCCCTCCGACCCGTTTCTCCGGAGGGACCCGCCTGTCGGGTCCGCTTTTCAACGTTGGGTCATCCATTGCCTTTCAACGGGGACTAAAGTCCCGCGCCGAAAGCGGGGCTAAAGCCCCGCACTCCATATGGAGTGCGGCGATTTATCGCCGCTTTTTGGTGAAGGCTTTAGCCTTCACAACCTTGCCGTTGATCCGGATGGAATCGGGTTCGCCGATCGCCGTG
>NZ_JACIYL010000152.1 GCF_014359955.1 Thermogutta sp.
CGAAAATCCCCCAGAATCCGAAACGCTTCGGGCGCAGCGGGTCAGCAAGTCGCCACCAGCGGACAAACAGAAAAAGAGTGCCGAAACTGGCCACCATCGCCGGCAGCATGGGTTGACCATCGCGATAAAAAGCCGCGGGAAGCTGCCAGTCGGGGACGTTCGGCCAACGGGGATCGAACGGCAGATCCACCTTCAAATATTCCGCCAGAAAGAAGCCTATCGCTCCCAGGAGAAATCCAGCTATCATCATCACGAAGCGTCGCGTGATGACGTCCCCTTCCCGCCCCTGCCACAGTTTCGCCAGGATGAGGACAATCCAGGTGCCGAACGTCGTCATGAAATAGAGCCAGGCGGCTTGCAGTAAAGAGGGAAGATTCCCCCGAAAGCTGAGAACCAGGTACCCCACCAGCGCGACCACCCCCGCCACCAGGACCGCGGCCAGCATCGAGCCCAGCAGTTCCGCCACATGTGCCCGAAGCGGCTTCTGCCGCCACTCCATGCGAAAGGCTTCCTCCCGGGTGGGGGGCGGCACAGGCGTGGCGACCAGGACTGGCTCATGGCCAGCCGGTTCCGCCACCGGCTGCGCCACGGGATACCTGCCCGCAGGACGAACAAGTTCTGCCCTAGTCACATCTTGTGACGATTTGCTACGAGTCAGACGGTGGCTGAAGGCCTGCAGGAACAGGATGCCCAGGAGTAAGCCGCCCATCCCCAGCAAACCTGCGAGAGCGGCGTGAGGTGCAGAAAAGGCGCCAAACAGCAGCACGGCCGCCGAAATCCCCATACCGGCCAGCGCGACAGGGGTGGACAGACGCTCAACCAGTTTCCTGCCCCAGCCACACGTTCCGCTGGTCACCGCGGGAGCATTTGCAGAGTTTTCCTTTTCGTGTTCCTGCCTGGCTGCCGTCGCTGACGGGGCGGGAAGTATAGCCCCGTTCGGTGAGCCGGGGGTGAAGGCGATGGCATCGTCCCAGGATTTTTGCGGAGAGGTGGGACGTCCGTTCCGCTGCCCCGTTGTGATCGGTCCCACATAGGTGCCAGCGCTTGGGGGCGGTGGCAGATCGGCGAGCATTTCCGCGACGCTGTGGTAGCGCTGGTCGGGATCTTTCTCCAAAGCCCTGGCAACGGCGCGGCGAAACGGCTGCGGGACACGCGTAAGATCGGGGGCTTCGGTCAAATGTTTGATGAGGATTTCGCCCGCACTTTCGCCATCAAAAGGCACTCGGCCGGTGAGCATTTCATAGAGGATGATCCCCATGGCGTAGATGTCGATTTCCTTTCCGTATCGTCCCCGGCCGACCTCCGGCGCCATGTAGTGCACGGTGCCGACGCTCTGGGTTTGACCGCTCCGCCGACTGCACGAAATGTACTTTGCCAGACCATAGTCCCCGACCTTGACGACCCCTTCTTCCAGAAAGAGGTTGCCTGGCTTGAGATCCCGATGGACGATTCCGTGGCTGTGGAGATAGCCCACTCCGGCGGCCATCCCGTGAAACCACACGAGAGCCTCATCCGGTGGCAGTCCCTGCGGGTGATGGTCCAGGGCCTGTTCCAGAGAACTCCCCCGCACATATTCCATGATGACCCACGTGTCGCCCCGGGGATCCCGCTGCACGTCGTAAATCATAAGTAGATTGGGGTGCTTCAAATTCAGGCAGTGCTGGATCCCGCGGAGCTCGACATCGAGATGGCGACAGAGGAGCTTGAGGGCCACCTCCTTTCCGGCGTCGCTGACCGCGTAGTAAACTTCGCCGAAACCACCCCGGCCAATACCCCGCTTGATCGTGAAGCCCGGCAGCGGACGATCACCGCTTGCGTACAAGAATCGGGATTCCTCAGCGATCGGCTCCCCGCCAGGAGCGGCAGCCTGGGTCGCCTGAAGAGGATCGCGAGGATCCGGAGGATTACGTTCGACCACGGGCATGGCAGTGCTCACTTTCGTACAAAGCCCGAGGACCTGGGACTCTTATCATTGTAGCACCAGGTGGACGGCCCCGTCGCCAGCCTTGCTTGCACCGAAGCATTGTCCAAAGCATTGTGTTCTCTCAGGCCTATGATTTTTCGCCGAATCCAGCGGTGTTATGCCGGCTCAAGATGAAACCGCCAACGGGCCCCCTCAACATGCGAACTGAGCGAGAGCGTCGCTTCCCCACGGACCGCCTTGCCGTCCACCGTGAGCAATCCCGATCCACGACATCGCAGGGCGTCCCCGGTCCAGTAGAGCGTGATCGGCTCCTGCCAATGGTGGCACACCACATGGGCCGTAGGTTGTGGGCCCAGTATGAGGTTTCTCGCCATGAGGAGGACACCGTCGGTACTGGGGACGGTCCGATGTCCACTGGCAAACTCAAGGCGTGCCGAAGCACTCAGCGGATGGGGGCGAAGAAATTGCAATCGGACGCAGTTCCCCAGCTCGAGCGCACACCGTTCTGGAAGGATCGAACGCTGGACCGGTCGGCCGTTGAGGTACACCGGCCCATGGGCTTCCAGAACGTAGAGATCATCTTCTCTCATGAGGGTGAGATGGCGACTCTCGAGATCACCGGAGAGGGCCACGTCTGCCTCGCTGGAATCGAGATGACCCACCGTCACCGTCGGCTGTGGGCAGACGAGAAATCCCCCTACTTCATCCACCCAGAGGAAAAATTTCTTGGCGATACCCAGTGGACCCATGGAAATCCTGGAAAATGGTTGCCAGTGAAAAACGTCTCTTGCTGGCCGAACCATGGGCGGGCCTCCTTCTACGGCCATGTCATCGCATTTGGGTTCAGTGCGCTTTCGCGACGGCCGGGACTTTCTGAGACTCGCCCGAGTTGCCAAAGTATTCGGTCACCTCATCCACGATATCCTTTTGGTTGGGGTTTTCCACCGGGATTTCTCCCTGGTAGAGTCCCTGCGATTGGACCAGTCGTTCCGCCACGTCGAGGCGAGTGCGCAGGTCGGTGATGAGTTCCTTGATGCGACCGAGTTTGCTGTCATCAAATTGGTAGGCGCTGGTCGCCTGGGCGGCCTGCACCATTTGCAGGCGGGCCTGAAGATTTTCCACTTCCACTTCGAGCTGCCGCTTGGCGGCCAGCATGTTCTCCATTTTATCCCGGGCGGCCTGCAGGCTTTTCAATCGGACATCGCGGATTTGCTCCAAATTGGCAAGCGTTGCTTCGTTGGTCTTGTACCGCTCGAAGCGGTTGGCCAGGTCCTGCCTGACCTGCTCGGCGGAATATTCACGACCGCAATACACGAGCTTCGGTTTCCCGCTGGCCAGATCGTTTTTCATCCGCAGAATGACGGCCTTTTCCTGTTCAAGGGCTTCCCGGGCCTGCGCGATTTGCCGCTCCAGCCGTTCGATTTCCACCTCTTCCCGAGCGATCAAATGCATATTCTGGCGAATTTGGGGGAGAAGGTCTTCAATCATGTCACGGGCCCGGCGGATCTGAAATTCGGTGGGGACCGCGTCCACCACGGCCTCCTGAACCGAGCGGGCGGAAGTCCGCACGTAACTCACCAGATCCCGCCCGAGAAGGAGCGTTCCGATCAACACGACCAATCCACCGGCGATGAGAAATTTCTTCAACATGGCTTGACCCTCCTCTCAGTTTTTTCAGAAAGACCTGTTCCCGCGCACCGACCTGGGTTCACCGCACGGGAAATTCCCGCGGCCGGCTGCCTACTTGGTTGGGGCAATGTGTTTTCCTACAGGAGTATTCGAGAGGAGAGGCGAAATCTTGGCGCTCCGGCAAAAAATTTTGGAGAAGATTCCGGGGAGGATCGCAAAACCGGACGACAACCTGGCGCCAAAATGAGGCAGGAATTGGGCTACGGAAACTCAAAAATGCTGCTTTAGATGAGGGTGCGTCACTTTAAATGGCAACATTTACTGCGCTAGGGAGGATTGCTTCGCGAGCGATCTCAACACTTCAAATCCCTATCGATTTCGAAGAGAAAAAAGCTTCCCCCGCGCACTGCCGCTGGGAGCTATGGCTTGAGTTCGATTGTGAACTCATTTAAGCCTTTTTGAACCTCAACACGGATATCGCTGGTAGCTTCACTCCAATATTTCTCGGGTACCGATTTGTCGATTGAAACGGGTTTTGGTTCGGCCGTGGGATCGTTTTCCATTTTGGGGGCTAAATACACGATGTAAGTGCCTACTTCGATTGGTTCAGGAAGCCGGAAGGAACCGTCGGCTTCGATGTTGGCCGATCCTCCCTGCCCGGTCGCTTGGTTGAGAAAAACTACAGAAGCCTCTGCGTATGGCTGGCCCTTAAAGATCACCTTCCCCTGCACTGTTCCTTTCGGCTTGCTTTTCCGACCCGAGCAACCCGAGACCAGCGGAGCGACTGCCACTACAATCAACAGGGTGTAAAGAGGTACATTCAACCAGCCGGCTACCTTCATCGTTGAAGCCTCCTGTGCGTTCTGCATATTGGGCGAACGCCTTGTCGCGAAAGTTGGAACTCAGCCATGTCCGGGTAACTGTCACAAATGGGAGCAGGCGAATTAACGTCGCACAGAGATTTGAAAGCTTTCGGTCAGCCACCAGCTCCCTGACGGATCACCCAACGTTGACGCTAGCCCCCGCACCCCCGAAGCAAACGCAAGGCGCTGACCCTTTTTAATGGGCAAGTCTTTGCGTCAATACGATGCAGTGGTGGTTTCGCCATCGTACCGACATGCCAATCGCTTGAGATCCATCAGATCGATGGTATCGCTGATAAATCTCACACTCCCGTCGGTAAACAGCACATTAATGCCGCCTGGATGCATCGAATTGAGGACCGTGTTATTGCGGTACTTGTGTTCCGTGGCTCCAACCTGCACAATCTGAGAATTGGGGCCAAAACGCACGCAGGTTGTTCCCGTTTGCCACAAATCGCCACACCCAGCGGGATCGTCAATGGTTCTGGGGTGGCGACTTCCGTACCAACCCCCGTAATAGTTAGAAGTCCGATTCTTCCCACCGACGCGCCCGGATTGTTCCCCAACCAGAAGTGTGTTGGAAGTCCCGTCGCGACAGTAAGCAAGGTCATAACACTCGTTTGCGGGCATCATTCCGTTGTTACACGACCACCCGTGTCCACAATCTTTAGTGCCGGCGTTGGGGTCCGGGCCGGGAACCGGACGCGCTGCTCCTTGAATGCCCGCATACGTAATCATCATCGTCTTGCCGGGGTTATTGTTAACGACAGGATCGTCCTGAATGTCAAAGACGGGGATGTCCGTCGATGGGCAGCGATAAACAGGGATTAGCAACTGGCTGAGAACCCGGCACCCTTGTAACCAGTTGTCGGGGTTGGCGGCCCCACCTGCCATAAACGTGTACGGAAAGTCACTGCGAAATGCCAACTGGTCATACACCGCCTTCTGTTCGATGTAGGGGAGAATGAGTGTTCGCCAATTCGTTCCGTTTGAGTACCATTGCTGACGCAAATTGAAAGAGCCAGGTGGCAACGTTTTGAGTGAATCGTGGTAGTTGTGCAAGCCCAGGCCAATCTGTTTGAGATTGTTGGTGCATTGACTCCGACGAGCAGCTTCACGCGCTGCCTGAACGGCTGGTAGCAAAAGAGCGATCAAGATGCCGATGATGGCGATGACCACCAATAGTTCGACAAGCGTAAATCCCTTTAACGCGCGTTTTCGCTGCATAGCACCGCACCTCCAAAAAAGGACATACCCATTACGCCACTTGAGCCGCAGTAATTTTTACACGGCTGAGACCCCCGCGTCAAGTTTTTGGCTCTCTCGCGCCTCCCCAATTTGGCAAGAACGTATCAGACGCTGCGGCCCAGGGCTTGGTAGGGGCCGCTCATGAACCGCCACTACCCGCCACGGTTCTTGCGTCGGGTGAACCGAAATCGATCGCCCAACGTTGACATGCGGACCTGACAAGCACGTCCCTCCGGAAAATTGGAGGGGCACGCTTGTCGTGCCCGATGAAATCCGATGGGTGGTCTAACGCTGACAAGCGGACCCGACAAGCGGGGCCCTCCATGGAAGGGGTTGGAGGGTCGGGTTCCACCCCGACCGATCGCCCCGTTCCACCCAATCCGATCGCGCCGGTTCCACCCCGGGTTCAGCGATCCTGGCTCGATCTCAATCTGTGCGACCGTGCCCCGTCTCGCCCTCGGCTTCCTCCAGCCAGCGGTCGATCTCTTCGTCGCTCAGCTCCGGTGGCCCCGGAATTCCGGCTTCCCGATCCGGATTCACACTGTCGCGACCGGGTTCTTCTTTCCGGGGGCTTTTGTCCCCACGGGCGGTATCAGCGGGACGGCCTGGGGCGGGTTGCGGAGGCTTTGGCGCGGCCGTGCCGACAAAGCGTGCCCGCCACTTTTCCGCTTCTTCACGAGAAGAAAAACGGCTCGCGGTCAGTTGGTCTGGTGAGACGAAAGAGCCGTTTTGGTGTTCGCTTCCTGCCCCGGCGATGGCTGGATCGGGATAGAGCGGAAAGATGATGGCCTCACTTGGACAAACACGCGCGCAGGCGGGACACCCCGGCCGACAGGCGTCCGGCTGGGCGGTGAACACGTGGCCGTCTTCTCGAACGTCGTACACCCCAAACAGGCAAAAATTGAGGCACTCGTAGCAAAGGGTGCAGCGGTCTTCGTCGATGACGGGATACCATCGCGGCTGAACGGGCTCGTCGATTTCCCAGATGGGGTTTTCTGGTTGTTCTGCCAGAGAGGGAAGCTCCGCGTCTTCCTCTGCTCGGATTTCCGACACCAACGCCATCACGCTCTGTTTGAGAATGTCCGGTGTGAGATACTCGCGATAGTCAAACGCCCACAGCCGATGGCTCCCGAAAGTGGTGCCGGAGGCCGAATCGCCGTCGCCCTGGGCGAGCCGATATTTCAATCCGTTTGCCCGGAGGACAAGTTGGGCTGCACGGGGAAACAGCGGGGCCAGCAGGATCATGTCGCTGGCCGCCTGTTGCAGCCGCTGGAGTACCGGACCGCCTGGAACCAGGTCGTAAAGATGGGGAATAATCATCACGGGCACACCAGAAACGGCGGAGACGATACGGTCCACCAGTTTCCGAAAGGCCGGGAGCGCCTGGGCGGCTCGCGGTCGGCTGAAAACGATGATCAGAGAAGCACTCACTGGCGCACTCCGCACAACCTGAGGATTCCTCGCGCTTTCGCGTTCCAGCCAGTAGTATAACAAATTCCGGGAAATAAGAATAACTTCCCCTCATCGGTCGGGGTATGCCGTCAAAGCACGCCTGGGCATTACCAAGTTCCGCATTTATTGCGATGGCAGAATGAGATGGGATCACGGCTGGCTGGACGCTTTTTTGACGGAAGTCATTGGGATAGCTATGATTGTTGTATGAGCGGGTCGCCCAAACGGGGGTGTATTCGAGTGGTGTCGGTGTGCGCGGTGACAAACCGCGGCGGTTGCTCCGTAGTTGGGTTTTTGCTGCGGAACA
>NZ_JACIYL010000153.1 GCF_014359955.1 Thermogutta sp.
GGTAAATACCGGCAGGGTTGGGGAACCCCGTTCGACCTAGCCGTTTTGGTCGGAATATCGCCCCTATTAGATTTCAGCAACCTTCAATTTGTTCGCATTTTGGACATCATTGGAGACGGGACCTATCTGGACACGTCGGGAGACCCGATTTACGACCCTTACCCGACCACGGGTTCCGCAGGATTTGACCTCGACGCCGTGGGAGTTCGGTATTTTGCTCCGGAAGCGCACATTGTTCCCGAGCCATCCGCGCTCGCCATCCTGTTAACGGCAATCCCGTTTATAGGAGTCAAGCTTGGCCGAAAATTTTGGAATGCAAAATCGGCCGGTGTGATTCAGAGGACTGAATCAGTTGGTGACCAGGTTACTCTTTCCTAAGTCGTCACATTTCTGCTGAGGAGGTGCATCCATGAGAAGCAAGCTGCGAAACGCTGTGTGGAAAACGACGCTCGCTGCGGTGGGCGTTTTGATATGTCTCCCGGTACGGGCGGGAGTGGTTGATTTTGAGGACGTGGGGGCCACGCTGCCACCCAATTCCTACTGGAACGGTTCGCCGAACGACGGCCATAACACGTTCACTTCCAACGGGTTTGTGTTCCACAACAATTACACCCAGGCCTGGGATGTATGGGATGGATTTGCTTACTCGAATAAAACGGATACGACCACGCCCGGCTACACCAATCAGTATTCCGCGATTACCGGAAGCGGTGCCAGCGGTTCGCGCACGTATGGAGTTTCATTCGTCAATCTGTGGGGGGATCTCCCGAAGATCGACGTGCCCGCGGGGGTCGCTCTCCAATCGATGCAGGTGACGAATACGACCTACGCCTATCTCTCCATGCGCGATGGGGATGCTTTCGCCAAGAAGTTTGGCGGTTCATCGGGCAATGATCCCGACTGGTTTAAACTCATTATTTACGGAAAAGACCTGGCCAATCAGTTGCTGGGCACCGTGGAGTTCTATCTGGCTGATTTCCGCTTTGCGGACAACACGCTTGATTACATTGTTAACTGGTGGGCCACGGTGGATCTCACTCCGATCAGTTCCGCGCGGATTCTCGAATTTTCGCTGGATTCTTCTGACGTGGGACCGTGGGGCATGAACACTCCGGCCTATTTCGCGCTGGACAATATCGTTTTCCAAACGCTCGGCGGCGGGGCAGAAGTCGTCCCGGAACCGGCGAGCCTCGCCCTTTTAGCTAGCGGACTTGCCGCGGCGGGGGCTGGTGCATGGCTGCGGCGCCGCAAACGTGCAGGGACGGAGCATCACGCCGGAACCCGAAAACCAGCCATGGGAATCGCTGAAGCAGCCGTGTGAAACTCGGCGATGACGTGATGTTCAGCCCGTGGACCGGGAAGCAAGGCACAAGCCCCGACTCCGCGGCACCATGGAAAAACCCCTCCGAGGACGTCGTCTCATCACGGCGTCACAGGGCCCCGGGCTCCCCTCCCCGGGGCCATCTCTTTTTGCCAGGGGCCAGGGCTGCCATCAATCGAGCGGTACAACGTCGGTGCCGCGGGAGTCAACCGAAATAACTCGTTGCCCGTCCACCACGATCTGGTACCGCGTGCCCGCCTGGCCTTGAATGACCGCCTGCCGTCCTTCGAGTCTAACGGGGAATGGCGAGACCACGCGGTGGGCTTCGTCGGCCGCGACTTCCAGTCGGTGCGGTTTTCCGTCCAGGGCCAGACGCAGATTCACCAGGGCGCAGGGGTTGATGAAAGGACCCTGGCGACGCTGGAGACGGATGTGGAAGGAGTCCGGCAGCAATCCGGCGTAATCTCCTTCTTCCCGGGGAACCTGCATCTGTTCTCCGGCAATCAGGATTCCCTCGGCCAGGCGATGCCAGTCGAGAGTGTTGTCGTAAGGGGCGAGGAGCGTCAGGGAGTACGCATACACCAGGCCGCACCACTGCACGGGAAGCCCGATCCAGTTGGGGGCCCGCCAGTTGGTCGCTCCGTATACCGGAATCGTTGCATAGAGCATTACCGGGTATTCACCCCACAGATAAACAAAGGGGATACCCGTGAGAGCCCAGCGGCGGGCCAGTTGCAGGTACTCCCTGTTGCCGGTGAGCTGGTAGCCACGCACATAGGCGTGGACCAGGTGGGCGGAAGCCAGAATGTCGGGAGTATGGAGAGATAATTCCCAGGTTTGCGCCCCGCGCGGGGTGCGGAACCGCTTCATATACTCCAGAGTCTTGATACCTGCCTCCAGTGTCCGTTTGTTCCCCGTGACATAAGCGGCATCCAGGAGAAGCACCGCAAACCGCCCGCAATAGCCGCTGGCCGTGTCTTCAAAATGACCCTTTTGGTAGGGTCCCTGATAACGAAATGAACCGTCTTCGCGTTGCTGCCGGAGGACGTTCTCCAGCTGGTTTTGCGTGATCTGGAGCCACTGTTCGGCCCGACCGGTCAGGAACCAGGCGGCTTCATCCGGCAAATGCGCCCCACCGGGGACCAGTTCCGGAACCTCCGGCAACTTGCCGGAAAGTCGCCAGATTGTGGACACCATATCCACATGGAATCTTCGCACCCAGTTGGGTTCGACGCAGTGTCCCCAGCCGTTTTCATTGTGGATGGGCCCCTCCGTCAATGCCCAAAGGCAAAGTTGCCTCTGCGCGTCCCGACCGCGAGGCGGCTCGGGTAGCGCGGGCAATCCCTTTCGCTGGACAGCCCAAAGGATCTGTTCTTCCAGACGGCTGTCTCCCACGCGCAGAACGGCGTTGATCCGGTGGCCACGCAGGGCCATCCGGTGGTCAGCCGTGCCATCGAAGACGTTCGGGGTGGCGTAGATGGGCTGCAAGTGCATGTCATCCCACGAGAGGGCGACACCCGTCCGATCTGTGACGAATGCCATCAGGGGCATCGTTACTTTGATCGGATCCGGGGCGAAACGTATGTGCTCTTCTGTCTCGATGTCCAGCGTGGAAGAGCTCCGTTCTCCCTTGCCGAGGTATTCCAGACCGGCAAACAACCCCTGCTCGAGAAGTCCCCCAGGTCGGACCACCGGTCCCTCCACTTCCTCCCCGGCCGAGTTAGTTGCTTCCAAATCGAAAGCAACTTCGCCGTTGCGAACGTGGATTTGGGCACGGACGCCCTCTCCGGCCAGGGCCAGATTATCTCCCTGATTGCTGATGGAAAGCTTGGGAACCCGGGTGATGAAGCCCGGTCCCTCCACAGCGGCGGGCGCGACGATCGGGGCGATCGCCACCAGGGTTTCCTGACCCCGACGAATGCGTGCCGCGTTATCCTGGGGTGATACCTCGAGGCGGCAGCCACCCGGCAGATCGCCAGGCACGACGGTCCAGTCGGCCGGGAGGGAATCGTCATAAACCCACACCACGCGCCGCAGGCTTTTCTCCATTTCCGGACACTGAATCTCAACGGCGACACCTTCCAGCACACGGTCTCGCCGACGGGGAACCTCGATCACTCTGTGATCCTCGGCCGGGACCTCAATTTTTCGGTTCTCCGCGATAACGAAGACGGGAGTTTTTGTTTTGTTGATGATATCGAAGCGGACACTCTTCTCAGTAACGGTGATCTCTCCTACGGCGACGTCCAATATTTTCATCGCGGTGACGCGAACACGACGAATCTCGTAAACACCGGGGGCCGCCCCGGGATCGAGCCGCAATTGCTTCAGACCACCCGGGGTCACGATCTCCACCCGATACTCGTGCCACTGCCCGTCCGCCTGGAGTGGAAAATGGCGGACCTTATCTTCACCCCATTGCGAAGATCGGCCGCAGGTCCAGTACACAGCCCCGCCTGTCGATACGGTCGTCCGCAGCTCGACGATCACCTCGCAGGCGTCGGCGGGAATCGAAAGTGGCCGGGCGAGATACGGATCTTCCCCAAAACTCTCCACGACGAGAACGCCATCCCGGACGGACAAACGGCACTGGTTGAGCGCTTGAAACCCGCTTGTGTCCGCAGCAAAGGTGATGTCGATCGATTCTCCGCGAATTCTTGGGACGGGGAGGCTGGGCCAGGTCGGGGGCGATGGCTCGCCGCAGACGCAAATCGGCAGACTCACCATCAGGACCAGTGCGGCCAAAAAAGGACTCTTCATGAGGGGCTCCTTTCGCTCGAGACTCAAATGACTCCTCCGGTTCAGCGTCCGATTCCACAGGCGAAATTGTCAACGTGTTTCAATGTTACAACATGACTCTTGGATGCTCTTGGGCCCGGTGTTTCAAGCTTTGAACAAAGTTCTGCGTGGACGGAGCTCCGGCAAGGCCACTCGCCTACAAACGGCCCCTGCGACACTGTGAATTTTCGCGTGTTGGGCGGGATTTTTCGCGATCTGGCCACTTTTTGTTCGATTTGGCACAAACCCTGCTAAAGCGTATTGGGCAAGACGTCATCCCATCGATGGGACAAAGGATGAAAACTTGTCAGGTCGGTCTGCGGTGGACCGACAGCTTGTTGGTTCCTCTGGTCCTTAGTATAAGGAGCGACAGGGTGAAGCGCGTGTTGTCTCGTATCTGGCGGGAGGAAGAAGGCGTTTTGACCTTCGAATGGATCCTCCTCATCACGGTCCTCGTGATCGGTGTGGTCGGCGGTCTCAGTGCGGTGCGCGATGCCGTGATCACGGAATTGGGCGACGTTGTCGAGGCTGTCATTTCGCTCGACCAGTCCTATTACATCGCCCATCCGTGGGATGTGCAAGTGCCTGACTGCGTCGTCGATGGTGCCTCCGACTCGTCCTACACCGATTCCGCTGGTATGGATCAGGGTCGCCTGACCACCGGTGATCTCACTCAGGATCAGGGCGCCATCGGTGATTGTGGCGACGACGTCGAAGATCCTAACCTGTGATGCAGCCATGAGCTGAACGCCTCGACAGCTTTGTCGGGCTTCCCGTCGTCACTTGAACAACCGGCTCCGCGTGGTGTGATCACCCCGGAGCCGGTTTTTCTTTACGATGTGGACAGGTTCTCTGGTGAAGGAATCGTTCCGCACTCAGTGTGAATCGGAATTTTATCCCGTCATCCTGACAATCGTGGAATGAAAATTGCGTAAGACTGTTTCTGAGGTTGAGTCGGCGTACGAGTGGCTTATCTCGGGAGACCATGTATGAAAGTGATTCGATTGGCGTGGCGCCATGTGCGGCGAAGCGAGGGAGTTTTGACCTTCGAGTGGATTCTGCTCATCACACTCATTGTGATCGGCATTGTGGGCGGGGTGTCGGCCGCTCGGGATGCCCTCGTCAGCGAACTGGGCGACGTTGTGGGCGCCCTCGTCCACATTGACCAGTCCTACACGGTGTCGGCGGACGACTCAGGTTGGGGCAACGCCTTCAGTTTCACGGACACCTTGCCCGAGTGTCCCGGCGAACAAAACCGCCCCACAACCGGCCGACCTGACCAGGGGCCTGTGGGCACGTGCTCCAATCCGTGACCGGCAGCCTCCTGTTGCCAGGAATCAACACACAGCGGGCACATGTTTTCCTGAACTAGCGCAGACAGACATACTCTTTCAACGCGTCTTATTTGACAATCGGAGGCTTTATGGCGATGGCCTTCTCACAGATGTGGAACCAGTTCCGGCGACGCCCTGTTAAAAGTGCCCGATTCGCACGTGTGAAAAACCGAGGGCGATCCCTTCCCGATCGCGCGACGCGGCGAGGCGTTCTCACTTTTGAATGGGTGATCCTCATCACGCTCCTTGTGCTGGGCGTTGTCGGTGCCTACACGGCGTTTCGGGACGGGGTCATCGACGAGTTGGGCGATATCTGTGGCGCCGTATTATCGGTGGACCAGTCGTTCGAGACGCACGCCCCAGACGACCTCCCCTGCGCAGGGAGTTGGGGAAGCTGGCAGGACGATGACGCCGCCCAGAACATAGAGCGCGGCCGGAACTTATGACAGAAACCGTGGCCGCGGTCGACACGACCAATGGTCCTTGAAAACTTTTTTCCTGGAACAAACTTTTCATCCGAGTTTTGGGAGGTGTCTTCTTTGAACATGCTGGATTCTCTCATTGTGGCGAGTGCGGTGCTTTTGGTGACTCTTGGGGCGGCCGTAACAGACCTGCGAGAACGGCGTATTCCCAACGTCCTGACGATTCCCGCCATGGTGGCGGGACTGCTTTTTCACGCTCTCTTGCCGTGGGGACAGGGCTGGCTATTCGCTCTGACGGGTTTTGCACTGGGGGCCGGCCTGCTGTTGTTGCCCTATATTCTCGGCGGCGGAGGGATGGGTGACATCAAGCTGCTTGCGGCTTTGGGGGCCTGGCTCGGCCCGCGAGGCCTCCTCATCGCCTTTGCCTGCGGCGTCATTGTGGGGGCGGTTTTTAGCCTTGTCTGTCTGGTGACCGGAAAGTCTCTGGAAGAACTCGTGCGTCCCACGGCCCGTGCCAAGCAGTCCGACCACGCCGGACCAGGCCGGGTCGCGCCCACGAGGAGGTTCACCGTTTCAAGTCGCAAGGCCCTGCCGTTCGCGGTACCCCTGGCCGTGGGAACCTGGTTGATGGTGGCGGTGGCCCTGCTGCGGGGTGCATGGTACTGATGCTTTCCACCGGCATAAGACGGCGTTCCATCGGCTTATGTGATGTTTCATTCGACTATCGGCACTGAAATTGCACAACGATGGCTCATAACGATGACAAAACCTCGGATAAGAAAGCTGACATACGGAAAAGAACTCTTCTTCAGCGAGAGTCGAGCGTCCAGGGAGGTTTTTGGTTCTTATCTGATATCGCGTGACGTTGTTGCCCAATAGAAACAGGCCACGTGCTGTGTTGCTCATTTGTAACAAAGGAGAGGAACTTCCATGAAACGTGTCAGTCCTGCGGGTGTGACATTCATCGTGGTGGCCATTATGGTGGGACTGGGGGCGGCCTACGCGGTTCGGCATCTGTCCCGACCCGCCGAACACCAGGCCAGAGCGCCCGGTAAAAAAATGACCAAGATCGTAGTGGCCAAGTACAATCTCGGCCAGTACACACGGATTATCGACGACTATGTGGAAGAGGTCGCCGTGCCCGCCGACAAGGTCCCGGAAGGGGCGTTGACGCTGAAGTCTCGGGCACTCTATCGCCTCGCCAAGGTGACGATTCCCGCCGGCCAGCCGATTCGGGAACAGGACCTCTACGAGGTGGGCGAGGTCCCCCTGCTCTCCGAGCGATTGCCGCCCGGTTATCGTGCCGTAACTCTGGCCGTGGACGCCAAAGCGGCGGTCAACGGGATGATTCAGCCGGAAAGTCTGGTGGACATCACGCTCACGGTGAAGAACGATCGCCCGGAATTTGGCGGGATGGCCACTCTGACACTCCTGCGGCGGGTTCGCGTCCTGGCAACGAGCCGGAACCGCTTCCCGGCTGCCGAAGACCGTCCCACCGATCTCCGGAACATTACCGTGGCGGTGACCCCCGAGCAGGCCAACAAACTCATTTTGGCGGAAAAGTACG
>NZ_JACIYL010000154.1 GCF_014359955.1 Thermogutta sp.
CACAGTTCAGTCGCCCCCGGCAGCGCAGCCACCTGCGCCGACGCAGGAGAGTCAATTCCCGCAATTGCCGCCGCGGGACGTGAAGTTGCGATTCAATTTCCGTTACCAGCCGTGGAAGGACGTCCTGGAGTGGCTTGCCCAGCAGGCGGGTTTGTCCCTTGTCATGGATGCTCCGCCGCCGGGAACGTTCAACTACGTGGATGATCACGAATTCACCCCGGCCGAGGCCATTGATCTATTGAACAGTGTGCTCTTGACAAAAGGCTACGTCCTCATCCGGCGGGAGCGGATGCTCATGCTTCTCAACATTGAAGACGGCGTTCCGTCCAATCTCGTTGATCGCGTCACGCCAGAAGAACTGGATTCCCGCGGTGATTACGAGATGGTGAGTTGCCTGTTCCAGCTCCGCAAGATGACGCCGGAAGAAGCCGAGCAGGAAGTCAAAAAACTACTTGGGCCCCAGGGGTCCGTTGTTGTTCTGGCCAAAGCCCGGCAAATTTTCGTCACGGAGACGGCCGGCCGACTGAAAACGATTCGACGGATGATCGAGGCGATTGAAAACCCCGATGCGGCCACGGGAACGGTGCGGACGTTCAAGATCAATCCTTACACGGTCGATCAGGTGTTGAGTATCATCCGCCAGATGTTCCAGATCCCTCCCGACCAAACGGCCGTCCCCGATGGTTCTCTGCGATTTGCGCTGGATCCCAGCGGCAGCAAAATCCTGGTGACAGGCACTCCCGAAATGCTGGACCGATTCGCGGAGGTGCTGAAAGCATTGGATCCGAGCTCTGAAAGCCCGGCAAGTCGGTTGGAGAGCACGCCTCAACTGGAAGTGTATCCCATCACCTCGGCCGATCCTCAGATGGTTCTGCAGGTGCTGCAAACCCTGCTTGCGGGAATGCCGGATGTGCGCATCGCCATCGACCCGAAGACGGGAGCGCTTGTAGCCTGGGCGCGACCGGCACAACACGCGACAATTCGGGCGACGCTTCAGCAAATGCAGGGCGAAGTGGGACAGGTCGAGGTGATTCCCCTGCGCGTCGTCGATCCACAACTGGCCGTTCTGGCCATCAACAAACTCTTCGGGGGCAGTGCTGAATCTCCTGCCCCTAATGCCCCTACTGTGGACGCCGACATTACCACCCGAATGCTCCTCGTAAGGGGCACAAAGACCCAGATTGAGCAAATCAAGCAACTCCTGGTCAAAATGGGCGAACCGAGCGCGGATGGGCAGCCGGGCACGGTTAACCTGATGCGCACCATTCCGATGGATGCAGCCACCGCTCAGGCCGTTCTCGATCAGTTACAGACGGTTTGGCCGCAATTTCGCGGAAATCGCCTTCAAATCATCCGGTCGGTGGTTCCTTCGGAAACGAACAGCAACTCGTCTCAGGGATCGACCCCGGGGGCAAATAGCGGTGGCGAGGCAAGCCAGTCTAACGGAATCGAATCGACCCGGATACCGCTTCCGTTAGCTGCCGTGCCGGCCCGGCGTCTGGTGCTGGGATTGGGTAGCGGCAAAAGCTCCAGCTCGAGCAGCGCCACAACGTCGTCGAGTTCCGGTTCGTCCGGAAGCAGTACACCGTCATCTCAGCCCCAGCCGGGGAGTGCACCTCCGGGGCAACCTGGTGGGCCACCGCCGTTTTTCCGTCCCTGGGGCTGGGGGCCGCCTGGTGGCTTCTTCGAGCGAAGAGGTGATTGGAATCGAGATCGTGGTGACGGCCCAGATCGTGGAGAAGAGCGGGAGAGAAATCGTGATTGGTCGAGATCTACTTTTTGGGAAGGACCGCAACAGAACCAGGACGAAATTGATATGAGGGATGACTCGGACGTGGCCGTCACAGGGCCGTATCGCTCAACACCGTGGATCAAAACGCAATTAGTGACCCTTGTTGAAGAGGCCGGGAGCGATTCCGCCGCTGAAACCACCGTTCAGCCAGAATCGGTTGCCCAGGCCACGCAACAGTCAGCAACGCCAGCATCGCCATCCCCGGCTGAACAGCCGGCCGGCGGCAATGGCCAGCCGCCTGCTTCCGCTGGCGAACAACATTCAGTCCCGGCCAACAATCCCCCACCCGGTTCCGTGCCCCAGTCCAGGGCTGCTACACCTTCCGGGCCATCTGGTGCTAACACACCTGGTTCACAGGCAGGGACCGGCGCACCGCCCATCATCGTCGCGGTGACGCCGGAAGGTCTGGTGATTGCGAGCCAGGATCCGGAAGCGCTCAATCAGTTCGAAGATTTGGTCCGAAGGATGGTGAGTAGCCAGACGGCCGCTGCCCAACAGACGACCCCTGAACTTGTGGTGTACTATCTCAAACATTCGAAGGCAGAGGTCGTCGCCTCCACTCTCGATCAGATTCTCGGGGGAGGAACGCTGACCACGAGTGGTTCCACGGGCGGCTCGCTCATTGGCGAAATTGCCCGGGCTGCATTCGGAGAATTGGGTGGAGGCCTGGTGGGGAGCCTTCTCGGGGCCGATACCGGGGGTACCAGCGGTTCCTCGACAAGCAGTTCACAGACCACCGCCCGTGTTCAGATCACCCCGGATTCCAGACTCAATGCCCTGATCGTCCAGGGCTATCCCCAGGACCTGCAATTGATCGAGGAGATTTTGCGTGTCCTGGATCAGCCGGATAGTCCGCAGGATGTTGCCGTGCAACCCAAAACAGTCATCATTCCGGTCAAAAATACTCAGGCGGAAGAGATCGCCCAAATCTTGCGGACTGTGTACCAGGACCGACTGGTGACGGCAGGGGGGGCCAATCGTCCACCCAGCCCGCAGGAAATCATCCAGCTCCTCCGGGGCGGTCGTGGTGGATCGGGCGGACGGAGCCAGCCGCAGCAGGAACAGGAAAAGATGTCGATCGGCGTCGATACGCGAACGAACTCCCTGATTGTCTCCGCACCTGAGAGACTTCTCAACGAAGTTCGCCAGCTCGTAGAACAACTCGATCAAAAGGCCATGACCGACTCGGAGGAGACCACGGAGGTAGTGACCCTCCATAGGACGAGTGCGGAATCGGTCAGCGCTGCCCTTTCTGCTTTGCTCGGAAGCGGTGTCCAAATCCGGGGAGGAACTTCAAGCCGCGGCGCAACCACCACCTCGAGTACGTCGAGCACTTCCTCCTCTTCCTCAAACCGTCCCCAGTTCCCATTCCCGAGCAGTTTTGGGGGATTTCGCGGATTCGGAGGTGCGCCCTTTGGTGGCTTCTCACCGTTCGGCAATCGCGGATTCTCGTCGTCGGGTAGTCGTGGATTCACCCCCAGCAGAAGCAGTCGAGGGCGGTAGTGCGTCCTTTGTAACCGGCGCGGCCTTTTCGTAGCTTTGTTCGCACGCTGGGTAAGCTGTCCTTAGATACGTTCATTGCGAGGAGACGGCACCTTTTCCAGCGGCACAAGCCTGCCCGATTGGGCGGACCGTTACACTCGGGAAAGAAATTCCCCGCTCCGTGTGTCCACTTTCACAGTTTCCCCTTCCGAGATATACTCCGGCACCTGGATGACCAATCCGGTCTCCAGAACGGCCGGTTTGGTGCGACCCGTAGCCGATGCCCCACGCACGTACGGATCGCACTGCACCACCTTCAATTCCACTGCTACCGGCAACTGGATTCCCACGCACTGGCCTTCGTAAATCATGGCAAAAAGGCCCTCCAGCCCCTCCTTGAGATACTTGAGCTCCTCCTCGAGCGCCTCACGCGGGAGGACATACTCGTTGAAATCTTGCGAATCGAGAAAATGTACTTCCTGGGCGTCGGCATACATGTAGGTGACCGGTCGGCGTTCAAAGTTCGCCTCTTCCAGCCCTTCCGTGCCTTTGAGCGAAATATCCACCTTTTGCTTGGTGATCAAATTCCGTGCGCGAAACTTGTAGAGTGTGGCCGCTCCCCGCGCGCTCGGCGTTTGAACCTGCACCGATTCGATCAAGCACGGTGCCTCCTGATAAGTAACAATCATCCCGCGTTTGATATCCTTGGCCAGTGGCATAGGCAGTACTGATTCCCTGATATTCGAGGTTCGACCAACAATCCTGTACCGTTTCTGTCTCAGCTTGCCCCATCAAAGTTTATTAAATGACCATCCCCGACTGTGGATCGATGGCAACCCCTGAGGTCATCCGGGTGAGCAACTCCAGGACGACGATGAGGGCACTCGGATCGAAGAGGTCGCCCGGCTCGTCCTCGTCTTCGCCCCACTCTTCATCCAACTGTTCGAAGTGGAGGATATCGAACCGGGCGTCACAATGGCGCAGTGCTCCCAGACGTTGCTTTTCTTCCGGTGTCAGATCCGGGGAATTCAATTCCTTGACCTGTTTTTCGACATCTTCCTGAACCTCCGGTCCCTCCACGTAGCAGATATCCATGGCGGAATACGCGTCCGGGGCCACCACCGTAATGGACTCGAACCTGCCTTCCTCGTCCGCCTGGGGGTTGAGAAGTTGATACTGCGGGCCTACCTCTTGGAGGGCTTTGACCACGCTTTCCAGTGTTGGCCGACGCTGTCGGGAAAAATACACGAAGCACGTTTCCCGCCATTGATAGCGGCTGTCCTCGAACATTGACATGGCAAAACCCCCGCTAGTTGAGCACCGCAATCCCTTCCATTCCCGCTCACCGCTCCCCCGATCAGGATTGGTCCGAAAAGGCTTCCCACGTCCCTCCCGCGCGAATAGGACCAGCGCCGGTGGCCGCCCGTGTGATACGTCCGGAGAAAAAGTTTCGTTCCAAAGCTTCCATTTTAGGAAATACTCCACAGTTTGCCAAATCGGGCACGGCGATCAGTTCGGCACTTGGATCGTCGCCCAGCGTCACCCCACCGAGTTTGGCTCTTCCGCTGGACGCCAAGCCCGCGCACACCACACCCGCTCATGCGTAGCTCCTGGGGACTCGGGAGAAGGTCTCTGGTGCGGAGAATGGACGTGAGAATCGTTCGCCTTTTGGTGGCGGGTGCGACACCGTTCATAATCCGTCAGGCAACCGCGACCCATCTTTCGGGGCGTTCGGTCTGATTTCCGCCCGCGCTCGTGCAGCCCAAGGGGTTTCCGGAAACCGCCGGACAAGCTCTTTCACAAGCGTCTGATATTCGTACTGATAGTCGGCCGCATCACCCGAGTCAGGGGGGACGGTCGCGGCCAGTTTCCCGGCGAGTTCGGCCGCTTCCCACAGGCATCGTGCCGCCACGCGGCGGTTATCCGGCCACAAAAGGGGCGGCTTCAGAAACCACACCATTGACCTGTCAATTGCCTTTTGTTGCTTCCAGGCCAGTCCCAAAAGATAGCATGGGCCGGCCTTCAACCGGTCGGGAAGTCCTTCGATCGCATTTTCCCATTGAGGCAATTGCTCCGGCTGAACAGCCTGCCATTCCCGCCGCCCCAACTGTGCCGAAGCAAGAACGGCCACAGTTTTGTCACTTGCAGATCGCAGTCTCTCGAGAACTGTCACCGCTTGCGCAGACGCAGGGGAATCGAGAAGGTAACTCGCTCCGAGCAGTTGAACCCATGCCGGACCAGAGTTCAGCCAATTTCTGGCTTGGGGTCCGGCCAATGACACAGTCTCCTCGGGAAACCATGCCAGGGGAATACACCAGACAAACGGCGACTGGGGGTCCAGCGCGATCAACCGATCGACGAACTCTTCTGCGGCACGGGCATAATCCCCCAACGCATGGTAACATCGCACGATATGGGCGGTGATTTCGCGACGCCGCCACTCCCGTGGTTCCACCGTCCTTGCACGCACAAGCAGATCCAGCGCTTCTCGGACGGCACCTTCCGACAATCGCTCCATTGCCTGCTGGCACAGCGCCGAGGTGTTAGGTGAATAAGAGATAACTTTTTCGACCGGAAAATGCTTCTCCGTGCCGTCAGTGAGCCTGAGAATCAAGCCCGTTCCGGAAAAATTGACAATCTCTCCCCGCCAGCGTTGAACCCGGCCTGCTCCTGCCCTGATCTCGACAAATTCTTCCACGGTGTTCTCGGCGGTGCTGGAATCCGTCTCCATTCCGACGGGCAGGACATGCCAGACTTGGGCGCGAACTTGAGATGGACTTTTCCATCCCGAGGGCAAAATCGGCCCGTCCGCCACTGCCGCTGCGTTAAACGACAGAATAAAGAGCGCACACCAGAAAAAGGTCTCTCTTGCGAAAACTTGCTGTGGCATGATGGTCATCGCAATCGTTCGGACAGGCGGAGCATCCGGAAACAAATTTTTAGACGACGTCTTCAGCACGCGGGGCGGATTGCGAAAAAAGCCTTTCGGAACGTTCCACGCAGGCAAAATGTTTAGCGGAGGGCCTCGGTGATGTTGATGTACACATACTGGCCGCCATTCTGTCTGGCAATCCGTTTTAGAAAATTGTCTGACGTACTCTCGGGACCGGTTCCGAATTCGATGGCGTGAATGACGATGCCATTCGCCCATCGATGAATCTGTTCCAATTTTGCTTCCGATAGCCGTGGCTCGTCGGCGTCGCTCAGAAAGAAAATCACATCCGGTCGGAGTTGAATGGCGGCCAGAAGTGCGGCATCATGCTGAGTTCCCCCACTTGCCGTGATGGACTGAATGAAACGAATCGCCCGCGACTTGTTCTCATCTGTGGCAAAGGACAGCCGTCCCGGCTGGCCGGCCGGATTGAACAGCGTAGGCCGCTCGTTGTAAAAGATGATTTCGAATTGTTGGGTCTTGTCGAGCGATTGAATGCTTGCGATAAGTTCGCGCTTGGCGAAGCTGAGGGCTGTTCGTCCCGACCCTCCCATGCTGCCCGACCGGTCAAACACGTAAACGAATTTATGACCCGGTGATCGAATTCCGAATAAGGAAGCCGTCCCTGGGGGGCCCGGTTGCCGTCCGAAACCACCCCCTCCGGCAAAAAGGCCCTCTTTTCCCCCTAACTGACCCGCTCCTGTCTCCGGCAGGCCTGATGGTCCCAAAATCTGAAAACCTTTTCGAGGAAGGACGTGAGCGTCCACTTCCTGCGCGGAGGGCAGGATCTCATCCAGCGTGGGGCGCCCCGCATCAGCCTCCGCACTGGCCTGGCGTTCCTCGCCAATCTGTCCCGATTCGTCCACGTAGTAATCCCGCGGTCCGTCTTGGTACTTAAGCGCAATCCCCACCTCGCGGACGTTTTCGTCCGTCAAACCATGAATTGTGGAAGGCCGAAACAAGAGAAGAAGAAGAGCAAAAAGGATCGCATGAAAAGCTGTGGAAATCCCAAACGAATACCAGAAGCGGGGATGACCCCTTTTTCCACCCAGGGACTGGAGGGTTTCGGTCTCTTCTCTCGGACCTGTTTTCGGTGTGACCATCGTCCACGAAATAACCTTGTTACAGCTCCCATGCTATTATAACGCGGATCGGCTAAAGCTCTGAAAATCTGCCCAACTCGGCCTCCGAAAAGA
>NZ_JACIYL010000155.1 GCF_014359955.1 Thermogutta sp.
CGCCGTGGTCGTGTTGACGCGGAATTCATTGGAAAGGGCCTGGCCATAAGCGTTGTACAATCGAGCATAGACACCGTCCTTATCGCCGTCCTGGCCATAGCTGCTCCAAGTAACCACGAACTTGCCCGAGGCACTCACAGCCACACGCGGGTTGTATTGGGCATTGTTGCGATACTGATTGACGCGGAACTGATCGCCCAGCGGATTTCCGAATCGGTCGAACATCCGCGCCCAGACGCCGTCCACATCGTCCGCGCCTTGTCCCGCCCAAACCACAATGAAGTTCCCCGCGCTGTCCATCGCGACAGCAGGCTGGGTCTGGTTGCCCGTTTCGTAAGTATTGACGATGAATTCCGTCCCCTGCGGTTCGCCCCGACGATTGTAGCGCTGCGCGATGATGTTCGTATTCGTCGTGTTTGCGTCGGCACCCTGTCCAACGCTCACCCACACGACGACATAGTCCCCGTTTGCGTTCATGGCCACAGCGGGCAGGGATTGATCGCCGGCCAGCGTGGTGTTCACCACGGGGTTGATATCGGTATCTCCGGGAGTGCCGGGTGTTCCAGGACCAATTCCACTGCCCTGCCCCACAATGAAGGTCCGCACGAAACCGAGCCCGGCCGCCGTGCCCGAAACTCCGTCGCGATCTCCATCCAGTTGGAATCCGATCACGGGATCGGTGACCCGGAAATACGGATAAGCATCCGTCATCAAGTCACCCACGAGAAGCTGGTAATCGCCGGAAGGCAGCGGGTCATTGATCGGACTGTCGGGATTTCCGTCCAGCGTCAACACCGCTTCCCATTTGCGGGTCACAGGATTCAGGCTGAAGCTCACCGACTTCACCGCCCCCACCACCTCCTGGCCATTCCGGAACAGCCGCCAGTTCTGAACATTGAGAACGCTGTCCGGCCCAGGTATGTCGCCCCCATCATATATCCCGTTGTTGTTCGCATCCGACAGCCGCTCCGACATCTCCTCGCTCAACTGCACAATCAGTTGGCTCGGACCCGTCGTCACACGGCTCCCCTCCGTGATCAACTGCCGATCCCCCGTCCACACCTTCGTCACGATCGGCGCCGCAATGTCATCCAGCGTCAAGTGGTTCCGGCTGTCAAACCGGTACACCGTCGTCAGCGACGGATTCGTCGCACTCGGACCCGTAAACACCACAATAAAGTTCCCGTCCGCGTCCGAGGCCACCGACGGTATCCACTGCCGACCCGCCACCACCTGATTCACCCGACGCTCACCACCCAGCGGATTCCCCGCACTGTCAAACCGCTGATAGAACACTCCCGATTCCGCCAGGTCCTCCTCGTCCCGCTGCGTCCCATAGCCACTCCACGCCACCACAAAATTCCCCACCCCATCCATGGCTATCGAGGAAAACCGCTGATCCCCCTGGATCGTCGTGTTCACCGCAATGTCCGCCGGCAATCCCACCCATGCCCCCGTCGTCGGATCCGGCGCATACACCTGCGCAAACACCCCCGTCCCCTGCGTGTCCAAACCCGTCCAGGTCACCGCCAACCGATTCCCACCCGGCGCCAACGCAATGTCCGGGTTCGTCTGCTGACCCGCCAGCCCCACATTCACAATCGTCTCCGGCAGGATCACCGCCCCCGACCAGTTGAACATCGCCACCGCAATGTCCGTGTCCAATGCCCCCACTACCGTCTGCCAGGCCACCGCAAAATTCCCACGGTAATCCATCGACACGCTCGGCAACGTCTGGTCGCCCACCACCGTCGTGTTCACCTGGAACTCCGCCCCCACCGCCTGGCCGTTCTCATCATACCGCCGGGCAAAAATCCCCCAACTCGGTACCGTCGAGCCGGCTTCCTGCCCCAGGCTCGCCCACACCACCACAAATCGCCCCTCCGCGTCCATCGCCACGTCCGACCACTTCTGATCGTTGGTCGTGATCGTGTTCACCAGGAACGCATCCCCCAGCGGCTGACCATTCGCCGCAAACCGCCGCGCATAGATGTCGGCATTCCCGTTCCGGGTGTTCGTCCACGTGATCACAAAGTCCCCGTCCGGTGTCATCGCCACCGACCCAAACTGCTGGTCATCGTTGGCAAACACCGAACTCGTCGTCACCACCATCGCCGGCGCATTGTCAATCTCCGACGCATCAATGACACCGTTGTTATCGAGGTCCAGATCCGCCGGAGTCCCGTCCCGATCAAACATCCGGAAATACACCCGATTCCGTCCGCTCCCGTCCGTCTGCGTCCATACCACCACATAATCCCCATCCGCATCCCGCGCCACCGCATTCGGACTCTCCGGCTGCGTCCGCGCATTCTGCGTCAACACCCCGGGGATCACCGTCGCATCCTGACCAGGCACGCCCCCCACCACACGGAAATTCCGCACAAATCCAAGCTGCCCTCCAGCCGTCCCCGGAACTCCATCCCGGTCACCATCCAATTGCAACCCCGTCACCGGATCGCTCACCCGGAAATACGGATAAGCGTCCGTCATCACGTCCATCACCAACAACTGATAGTCCCCAGGCACCAACGCCTCGCTCGCCGACGTATTCGGGTCGCTGTCCAAAGTCAGTACCGCCTCGTACCGCCGCATCACCGCGTTGTACCTGAACTGCACATCCTTGATCGCCCCCACCACCTCCTGGCCATTCCGGAACAGCTTCCAATTCCGCAAATTGAGGACGCTGTCCGTCCCCGGACCATCCCGGTCGTCAATCAGCCCGTCCCCATTAATGTCCGCCAGCCGTTGCGACATGTCCTCGCTGAACACCACCACCAACTGCTGCGGACCAGGCGTCACCCGGCCTCCCTCCAGCACCAGGCCACCCATCCCCGTCAAAACCTTCGTCACAATCGGTGCAGAGACATCCCCCTGGTTCAAATACACCCGGCTGTCAAACCGGTACACCGTCGTCAGCGACGGATTCACCGAACTCGGTCCGGTGAACACCACAATAAAGTTCCCATCCGCATCCGCCCCCACCGATGGCGCCCACTGCCGCCCCGCCACCACCTGGTTCACTCGACGCTCGCCACCAACCGCATTCCCCGCCGCGTCAAACAACCGATAGAAAACGCCCGACTCCAGTTGATCCTCCTGACCCGGCTGGTCCCCAATCCCGCTCCAGCTCACCACAAACGCCCCATTCACCGCCATCGCCACCGACGCATACCCCTGCTCGCCCGTCACGCTCACGTTCACCCGCTGCCCGGTCTGCACCGCCAGCCAGCTCTGCGTCGCGGCGTCCCACTGCAACACATCCACGAACACCCCATTGCCGTTCCCGTCCGGACCCATCCAGCTCACCGCCAGCGTCTGCCCCGAACCCGCCATCGCCACGTCCGGATAGGCCTTCTGGCCAATCACCGTCGTGCCAATCGGGAGCTCGGCCGCCTGCTGCGCGACCCCCGCCGCCGTGAAGGTCCGCAACGCAATCCCGCCCGCCGTCTGCCAAGCCACCGCAAAATTCCCACGGTAGTCCATCGACACGCTGGGCAACGTCTGGTCACCCACCACCGTCGTGTTCACCTGGAACTCCGTGGCATCCAGCGCCTGTCCCTGCTGATCGAACCGCCGGGCAAAAATCCCCCAGCCCGACGCCGACCCACCAGGCTCCTGGCCCCAGCTCGACCACACCACCACAAAATTCCCCTCCGCGTCCATCGCCACGTCCGACCACTTCTGGTCGTTGGACGTAAACGTGTTCACACGGAAGGCATCCCCCAAGGGTTGGCCGTTAGAACCAAACCGCCGCGCGTAAATGTCGGCATTCCCATTCCGGGTGTTCGTCCACGTGATCACAAAGTCCCCGTCCGGCGTCATCGCCACCGACCCAAACTGCTGGTCATCGTTGGCAAACACCGAACTCGTCGTCACCGCCATCGCCGGCGCATTGTCAATCTCCGACGCATCAATGACACCGTTGTTATTGAGGTCCAAATCCGCCGGCGTCCCGTCCCGATCAAACAGCCGGAAATACACCCGATTCCGTCCGCTCCCATCCGTCTGCGTCCATACCACCACATAATCCCCGTCCGCATCCCGCGCCACCGCATTCGGACTCTCCGGCTGCGTCCGCGCATTGACCGGCAAAACCGGTGTGTCCTGGGCAGGCACGGTCACGTGGAAGGAGAGGGTGGTATTGGCACCCGCCGGCACAAAACCGGTGGAATTTAAGGGATTTCCCGCCTTGTCTCGAATCCCTGAGTTCGCTCCTGACGGCGCACGAATGACAATTTGATAGTCACCGTCAGCAAGTCCAGGCGTGCCGGGTTCCAGAGCGCCATTGCCATCCAGGGTGAGGACAGCCTCCCACTTGTTTGTGGGGAGCGCATAGAGGTTGTAGACTCCATCGGGATTGCCGTCTCCGTCGATATCGTACGGCTTCCCGTTGAGCAGCGACGCGGCGTTCATGCCAAATTCAACTTTGACCACGCCGTGCGGAATCTCCACGCCGTTGCGGAGAAGCACGAAGTTGTCGGGGTTGAGCACACTATCCAGGAGGGTCTGAGGGTCACCTCCCAGCAGTTCCTCGTTAAACGTGATGACCACCTGCGAAATGGACCCCTGCACATTCGCGCCACCCCACAGACTCGTTCCGGTCGGCGCAAGGATGTCGGTGACGAACGGCCCGGCCGTGTCGGCGGTTTCGCGAAATTGCCGGTAGCGAATCGTCGCGTTCGTCAAACTTCCATTCGTGTTTCTCTCCATTTGGGTGTAGGCGATGACGAAGGAGCCTTCCGGCGTCACACCGATCGACGCCCAGCCTTGTTCCGTTCCCGCATCGCCGTAGGTCTGCGCAATCATGAGCGGCGGTGGGACATCCTGTCCACCCGCACGACCGGGGAAAATACCCGTAATGGTAAATGGCCAGTCGTGGCTCGCACCCTGGAAGGTCACTTCATAGATGGTGTACTGATTGGGGTCGGCCACGGGGATTTCCCACGGTGTCCCAACCCGGCTGGCCACTTCAAAGGGGCTGATGATCCGCACGTCGATCGGCCCTTCGTACGTCGGCTCAGCCCAGGCAGTCCCGGTCCGGGCGGCTCCCTCCAGGACCTCGTCGATGCGGTCTCGGGTGAGCGTGCGATTCCACACCTGGTTGGTCTGAATGTTGTTAACCGTGACATCCTCAAAGCCACCAATGCCCGTCCGCCAAATCCGAATGATAAACGATTCCCAATTCAGGGAATTGTCCATCAGGATGAGATACCGGGTGTTGTGGCCATCCCGGAGTGTATTGGCCACGCTGTCACTGAAGAGTGTCCCATAAGACATCGTGGGATCGGCGTCGAACCGGCTGAACATGACGCCGTTCGCCTCGCCGCGAAGGAGACCGGCCACCCCCTCCAGAATCGCGCGCAAGCGTCCCACCTGTTGTGGCGTGGCTCCTCGATTGAGCGCGCGAACAAGAATCGCGTCGATGACGCCGTCCACATCGCCATTACTCGGGCTACCCGCAGAAAACAGGGTTTCCGTTTGGGGATCAAAGTAATTGAGGAGATCAGCGTTTGTCTGAGAGTTGATCTGAGCCAGCAGGAGTTGCCGCACTGCCTGAGTAAACCCGCGCGCGTTTTCCGAGACATCCGGCCCATACCCGTCGTAGGCGACAATCAGATCCCCGTCGGCATCCAGTCCGCCGCCACCTTCAAACTGCGCTAACGGCCATAACGGGGTGGAGCCGGGATTGAAAGACGCACTATTGGGTCGGAACGTGTCGCGAATGACGTTGCCGTTCAAATCATAAACGATCGCGCGGACACCAATACTCGTCTGCCCGGTGCTATCCGCATCTGCGACGGCGCTCCAGGTGACCAGGAAATGGTTGGCCGAATCAAACGCGACCGTGGGGTTGCCCCCACCCCCAACGCCAAATTGAGGAAGAATGACCTGTCCCGCAAGATCGTAACCTTTGGCCTGGATGGTTGTGGCATACGGCGCGCCTGTCAAATAGTTGACGTCCGTGGTCCGCTCCCACGCGATGACAAACTCACCCGTTCGCGACATCCCCACGGCCGGATTGAGGTAAACCGCCGTATCCTCTGTATTGACGAGAAATTCACTCCCGATTCTGTTGCCATCCCGACTGAAAATCTGCGCACGAATTCCGTTGTAGAAGCTGAAGTCCTGCGCACTGTTGGCCCAGGCGATGACAAAATTACCCGCCAAGTCCATGGCCACGGCGGGAGCAAACTGTGCCCGCAGGGTCTCTGTGTTCACCCGGAATGTGAACGGATCCTGGCCAGGCTGAAGCTGCGATGAGACATTTGCCAAAACCCCCAAGGGGGTGCCCTCAACAGGATCGACGTACTGGAGGATTGCGTCGGCCAACCCGTTGGGCCCGGAGAAAGACTGGCGGAAGCTGATGCGGAACTGATAGGGATCCGTGGAGGAGGCCACGGTCACGCTGACGTCCTGGAATCCTGCCACCACCAGAGCGCCCTGAATGTTGGCCGCCGTGGTGGCCAGATTCGTGCTGTCAAAGACGATGTCATCGGTTGTCTTCCCAGCCACGCTCAGCCGGAACCGACCAGCCAGGGTCCCGGGGACAAGGCTATCCACCGTCAGCGTTTGAACCACCGTATTGAGCGGCGAAACCAACGGAATGACACCGTCGATCGGGGTCTCCGGCGTGCCGTCGGCGTTCATGTCCACCACGAATTGCGACACACCCAGGACGGCATTTCCCACCGGCCGGAAGCGACGAGCGAAGATGTCGCTCACACTGCCATAGGCGTAGCTGTCGGGAACCTTGCTTTCCCACACAATGATGAAGTCCCCGTCGGGGTCCATGGCCACCGCCGGGTTGATCTGATCGTATTTATCCGGCCCGGGGGTGAACGGGTCGTCCGGCTCCTCGGGGTTCACCCGGAACTCCGGACTCGACTGCTTGATGGTGACGACCGAAGCCTCCGGCGACGGCAGGAGATTGTTGCCCAGCTCGTCGGTCACAGATGCAATGATGAACTCCGGATGATCGAGCTTGCTCGAATCGCCCACAAACCGGATGTCAAACGTCGTCGCATTGACGGCCGTGACCTGCACCTGGGGCACAGCGGCGGCCACCGTGATCGGGTCCGTGTAGGGACCTTCCACAGAACTGGGCACGCGATCAGGCGGCGGGAAATCGATGGGGCCCATCGCGTAGGCTTTGAGGCGGGTATTGAAGGCCTGCTCCAGCGCCTGGGCCGTTAGTTGCGGATTGGTCGGCGAAACGGGAATATTCGAAATGAGAATCGGTTCCCGGACCGTGGAGACCTGCACAGCCGGATAAAATCCGCTGGAAAAGTTCACGGTACCGACAGAGAGCTTCGGTTGATTGACCCCCAGCGCGGCGCTGCCATATTCAATCAAAAATTCCTTGGCGTTGATCGGGGTCACCTTGGCGTT
>NZ_JACIYL010000156.1 GCF_014359955.1 Thermogutta sp.
ACGCTGGTCATGTGGCCACCACGGTGGGACAAGCTGGCGGCACTGGTCAAGGCCGGAAAGCTGCCGGGCAAACAGGAAAGCGATACGGTGCTGGTTCTCGACCCGTTGGATAGGGCTCAGTACGAGCTTTTCACGTCCGAAAAAGAAGGTGTCCTCGTGGACTGGGAAAATCCCGTGATAACGGTTTTTGCGCCCTCGACACAGTGAAACAGAGACGCTCTCTCACTGCTCGGCACAGCCCAAACCAACGGAGCGCTACCTGTCTGTTAATAGGTGTGAGGTGGACCTACTGCCTTGCCTGCAGCCGTTCAACCATCAACAGCACCACACTCAATGGCGGATTGAGATTTCTACTCCTGGAACCTCTCCCCCGTGTGTGAAAGGTTTGTTCCGGGACGTGGGTTTACTTGTCTTCAACGCATCTTTCCACCCCAGCAAGACGATCGGCCCTTGACAAAAGTATTGTGGACCTTGCATACCCCCAAATAGCTGGTTAAACTCGCCCTAATGCCTCGTTTGGCGACGAGGCAAAACTGCGTGCGACTTGGTGTTACAAGTGGGGTGTGAACCGCCGAAGCCGCTTACTGCCGGGAGATGCCTATGACGAATCAGACCGCCACGATTCCCGAGGAATCCAAAGGCCTTCCGATGACGGCCAAATGGGATCCGGAGAAACTCGCGCAGGAGGAAAAATTCCTGCAAGAACTGGAGAAAAAAAGCCTTTGGGAACGGATTCGCGGATACGCCAAACTGACCGGTCCGGCGTGGCTTCAGAGCGCGATGACCCTGGGGGCCGGAAGTGCTACCGCTTCGGTGATGGCGGGAGCCTCTTTCGGATACAAGCTTCTCTGGGTCCAGCCGCTGGCGATGTTACTGGGCGTGGTGATTTTTGCCGCTTTGGCCAAGGTGGTTCTCACCACGGGGGAACGTCCGTACCGTGCCTTCGGCCGAGAACTTCATCCCATTATTCCGCTCTTTTGGGCCATCGGTACGATCGTAGCGTCAATCATCTGGCACTTCCCACAATACACTCTGGCCGGGGCGGCGGCCTGGGACCTGGCGCAGGTCGCTCAATCGGCGGTTGTTGCGAAATCCGATCCCGCACAACCGACCCCTGCCGAAAACGTTGAAGGCAAACAACCCCTCCCCGATGGGTCGGACACCGCCAAGACGCCGAAGTGGGTTGAATATGTGGTCAAGTACGGAGTGGCCCTCTGTATCCTGGCCATCAACATTTTCACGGTGTGGAACTACGGGAGTCATACCAGGGGTATTAAGCTTTATGAAGGCTTTCTCCGCTGGGTGATCCGCATTGTGATTCTCGCCTTCCTGGCTGTGGTCGTGTGGACGGGCATCGACTGGGGCAAATTGGTGCGAGGCTTCTTTGGTTTCTACGTGCCCGACACCCCGGATGGAGTCACCGTGGTTCTCGGTGCTTTGGGGGCCGCTGTGGGGATTAATATGACGTTTCTTTATCCCTATTCCATCCTGGCCAAAGGGTGGGGAAAGTACCACAAAGGACTTGCCAAATGGGATCTGTTCAGCTCGATGTTTCTGCCCTACACCATCGTCACGTCGTTGATCATTATCGCGATGGCGAACACAGTTTATGACGGCAGGGACGTGGTGCGCACGGGACTTCAGCCCGTTCAGGCGGCCGCAGCGTTCAGCGCCCTCGTTCATTCCGACCTTGGGCGCGTCATCCTGGACCTCGGTTTCCTTGCCATGACCTGTGGTGCGATCAGCACTCACATGGTGGTGTGCGGCTTCACCTGGTGTGAGATGCTGGGCCTGGAGTACACTCGCCGGAGATTCCGTCTCTTCGCACTGACGCCTGCCATTGGACTTTTAGGAGCGGGCATGGGTTATCCGTTCTGGATGCCCATTCTGGCGTCGGCGATTTGTCTGACCATGTTGCCGCTGGTCTATCTGGCGATCTTTTTGATGGCCAACAAGAGAAGTTACCTCGGCGATGCCGTTGGATCCGGCCCGGCACGATGGGTTTTCAACCTGTTTCTGCTGGCCGCGATCACTGTGACGACGATCGGCACTGCCGTGCAAATCAAGGTTCGCGTCGTGGATCCTGTTCGGAAGTTGCTAAATCCACCGGCCGCGACGAATCAGGCCGCCCCGTCCCAGGAAACTCCGAAGTCGCCGTAGTGCGATGACGGGTTGACCTTCAACTCGGACAGGCGGCCAAGTCATCCGTGAATCGGCTCACTTGGCTTCACGGATAAATTCGTCTATCAGATCGAGGGCCCGTGCGAGCTCTTCCATGGCAGCGGCAAAGGAGAGCCTCACATAGCCCTCTGCGCCGAAGGCGGAGCCCATCACAGTGGCGACACCTTTCTGAGAGAGAAGTTCCAGACACCACTGGCTGGAGTTTTCCACAACAGTACCGTTGTATTTCTTGCCCAGGTGTCGCGAGATGTTAACGAACGCGTAAAAGGCACCCTCCATCGGTGCGCAGGAAACACCGGGAATTTGAGCCAGGCGCTCGGCCACAAAGTTCTTCCGCCGCTCGAATTCGCGCCGCATCGTTTCCACGCAATCCTGAGGCCCAGTGATCGCCGCCAGGGCGGCATACTGGCTGATACTGCACGGATTGGACGTTTCCTGGCTTTGCAAGGAAGCCATGGCTTCCGCGACCTCTTTGTTCGGGGCGATGGCCCAGCCTATCCGCCAACCCGTCATGGCGTAAGTCTTACTCACCCCATTGATGAGGATTGTTCGCTCTTGCAGTTCCGGGTGGACTGTCGGGAAGCTGGCGAAAGGTTCGGACGTGTACGTGAGCCGGTCGTAGATTTCATCGGCCAGGACAATGAGGTCGCAATCCAGAACGACTCGTGCGAGCCCCTCCAGCTCTTGCCGACTGTACATCGTTCCTGTCGGGTTGGAAGGTGTGCACAGAAGGAGCATCCGCGTTTTGGGAGTGATGGCCGCCCGGAAAGCCTCCGGCGTCAGCTTAAAGCCATTTGATTCTTCCGTGGGCACAATGACCGGGACAGCCCCCGTCAACTTGACGAGCTCTGAATAACTCACCCAGTAGGGGGCGGGAATAATCACTTCGTCTCCCGGGTTGAGCACCGCCACCAGGGCGTTGTGAATCGCATGTTTGGCGCCGTTGGAGACGACGACATGCTGGAACGGGTAGGTTAAACCATAGCGTGCCTTGTATTGCTCCACCACTGCCCGTTTCAGTTCAGGAATACCGCTGGCCACCGTGTAGTGGGTGTGGCCGGCCTTCATGGCGTCGATGGCTGCCTGGCAAATATGCTCTGGGGTAGGAAAGTCGGGTTCGCCCAGGCTGAGGTCGTAAATCGTTCGCCCGCTCGCCTTCAACTCCTTGGCCTTGGCAGCCATTGCCATTGTGGCGGACGGTTCCAGTGCCTGAATAAGTCTTGAAACAGACAGGGCCATGGCTCGTGATGCTTCTTTGCTGAGGTTTTTGACCGAATAAAACCGCGTTCTCGGACCGGTACGCCGGTTACCTGCGGCGCCAACGCGGCGCAGGCAAACTTTCCGCTCCCCACACACCAGACCGGGAACGCATTCCCTCACCTGGAAACCGTACATTATCATCGGATTATGGTCCCCCCGCAACGGGACCATTCGCTGACTCGTCCCCGCTGTTCCGCTGCCGCTGGAAAGGGCCGCGAACACCGACACGGGTTTGCGCAGGAACCAGGCTCACCTTGGAGGGAAACGCTTGTCGCCCCCGGTGACGTCACGAATTTCGAATCCGGGCCTGCAAGTTGGGGCTTTAGGCGAGCATTCATACCCCCTTGGGGTTTTATGAGAGCATGTCGGGAAGGCACCGGCTTGTGTGTCGAATGGCGCGACATTTCTGTCGCGCAGCGCGACGCGCGTTGATGACGCGGATGTGTCTTCGTCCAATTAGGGGGCGTGTTGCCCACTCTGTGCAAAATGGCGACAGGGTATCCCGTTTGCTTGAAAACTGGCCAAAGCCGTTCCACCGGCGGACGAAGGAAAACGTGCCTATCTCCGCGGTTCTGTACGCGGTCCCTGGAGTGGGAAGGTTGGATTCCCAGCTCTCACTGGCCACAGGGTTCGTGAGCGGAGAGAATGTTAGAATCACGGTTAACAGGCAGGAGATTGGGAACAGATTGAAAGGAAATAGCGGTTATCTCGGAGTGAAAGCTGCCCATGAACGATATCGCGACTGGCCTGCGAAAAGTTGGTTTATGGTTGATTGGCGCAAGAGGCGGAATTGCCACCTGTGTAGCCCTGGGGTTGTCGGCGTTACGCAGAAACTTGATCGACTCCACAGGCCTGGTGACGGCTCTCCCGGAGTTTCAGAAACTGGGACTTTTGCCGTGGGGTGACTGGGTGCTGGGCGGCCACGAAATCCGCTCCACCCACCTTCTGGCCGAGGCTCAGGATTTTGCCCGCAAGAATCGCACTTTCGATAGCGAGTTTGTGGAATCGCTTCGATCAGAACTTGAGGATGTGGAATCGCGGATTCAGCCAGGAACCGTTGCTGGCGCCTCGCCGACGATCATCGGGCTTGCTGGACCCGATGTACCAAAGAACGAATCTCCCTGGGATGCGATCAGCCGCATTCGCGACGACCTGGAAAGATTTCGACGCAAGAACGAACTGGAGCACGTCGTGGTTGTCAACGTGGCCTCGACGGAACCGCCTGTAGACGCGGAAAAATTTCCGGCAAAGTACGACGAGGTTGAGGCCGAGTTGCAGCGACGTCCTCAGGCCTGGCTTCCTCCCAGTACCCTCTATGCCATCGCGGCCATGCAGGCAGGATGTTCATACGTGAATTTCACGCCCTCACTCGGTTGTAACCTGCCGGCGCTGGACGAGCTGGCGAGGCGACAGAAAGTGGCCTACATGGGCTGCGATGGGAAAACCGGTGAAACCCTGCTCAAGACGGTGCTCGCACCGATGTTCCGCGCGAGAAATCTCCGCGTGTTGAGTTGGGTGGGGCATAACATTTTCGGAAATCTGGATGGAAAGATTTTGGATTCCCCCAATCACAAGCAAAGCAAAGTGACGACCAAAGATCGGGTGTTAGCAGAAATCCTCGGCTACAAACCGGCGACGATCGTGACGATCGAATATCTGGAGGACCTGGGCGACTGGAAAACGGCGTGGGATCACGTCCATTTTACCGGCTTCCTGGGCGTTCCGATGGTCCTCCAGGTGATCTGGCAGGGATGCGATTCCATTCTCGCCGCGCCTCTTGTTCTCGATCTGGCCCGACTGACCGAGAGGGCTGTGCGCAGCGGTCATGTGGGGCTTATGCCGTTTCTCGCGTGTTTCTTTAAAAGCCCCCAGGGCACGAAGGAGCACGACTTCGGCAAGCAATTTGCCCAACTGATGTCCTGGGTAACTGGACTGGCAGGCGAGTGAGGGTCAGGTCTACCGTATCCTCGACAATGACTTTCCAGGGAACAATCCGGTTCGAGGCACGACCGGCACGCTCGCTGTTCCGTCACGCGAGATGCATATCATCGCCGAAGTAATGCTTGCGGGCTTCGGGATTGGCCAGGACTTCCTGCGGTGTCCCGTGACAGAGAACCTTCCCTGCCCGAATGACGTAACTCCGGTCTGTTACCTGGAGCGTTTCCCGCACCTGGTGGTCTGTGATGAGTATGGAGATGCCCTGGGCGCGGAGAGAACGGATGATCTCCTGAATTGCGTCCACCGTTACCGGATCGATGCCCGTGAACGGCTCGTCGAGAAGAATAATTCGCGGATTGGCGATGAGCGCCCGTGCGATCTCCAGACGTCGGCGTTCGCCGCCTGACAGTCCAGCCGCTTTGGCCTTTGCCAGGTGAGTGATCCCAAACTGCTCGAGCAGCTCGGCACAGCGGCGGGTACGGGTTCGGCGATCGAAACCCAGAAGCTCCATCACCCCCAGGAGATTCTCTTCCACCGTGAGTTTGCGGAAAACGCTGGATTCCTGGGCGAGGTAACTCATGCCCCCCTCACGTGCCCGGCGGTGCATCGGCCAATGAGTGACGTCCTTACCCTGGAGGAAAACCTGACCGGCGTCCGGACGAATGAGCCCACACGTCATCCGAAAGCTCGTTGTTTTTCCCGCCCCGTTTGGGCCAAGCAATCCGACAATCTCGCCCGGCCAGACCTCAAAGCTCACTCCGTCCACCACCCGGCGCTTACCAAAACTTTTCACCAGACCACATGCGGCAAGGATGGCACCCGGCGTCGCGCGAATATGCGGGCCCACTTCCGTTTCCACCCGGTTGGATTTGCCGATCAACAGGCGCATGTGGGGCTCCTCCTTGCAGGACTCTCACACAACGGTAACGAGATCCCATCAAAGCGCCTATTTTGTCAAAAAACGGTTTTCCAGAGAATAGCAACTTCCAACCGGAAAAGAGCCCCTGAGCTGATGGCGAAGCCCGGGCGGGTGTGATCGCCGGGGCACGTCCGTTTTGCGTCGGATGACACCCTGCGAGCAGCTCTTGCAATGGACAGCGCATTCCGAGGTGACGCCCGCCGTTGTCAAAAGAGCGAATTGTGGTGGCGAGTCGGCTCTAGCGGACAATTTTCATCCGCCAGAAATTGGGGAAAAATCGGATGGGAATATTCGTGCCCGGAATGCGATCCAGGGAGTGAGGCCAGATGACGGCCAGGGCCTTTCCCACCAAAAGCTCCTCCCGAACGTAATACTCTTTAGTCCAGAATCGTCCATCTTCGCTTTGCGGACTGTTGTCGCCCAGCACAAAGTACTGCTTGGCACCCAGGCTGAACTCCAGCGCGTGCCCGGTGTTGAAAAAATCCCATTGCGTGGGGTCGGACATCACTTCGGCCACTTTTTTACGAAACTCGTCCGGCGAGAAGAAACCCCGCCCCAGATAACGATAGGGGGATCGCTCCCAATCAAAGTCATGCATCACGAAGCCAGACCCACGCTCGTGAGCGATGTAATACACGTCACGGAAAATCTTCAGATGCCGCAGCGTGACTGTCCCCTGGCGGACGCCGAGTCGAACAGGACGTTCCAGGTCACTGACTGTCGGACCATGCCAGTCGGTTTCATATTGCACAGTGACGGGACGCTCATCCACCCAAAGCACAAGCTGCTGATCCACATTGGCAAACCGAATGCTGTAGCGTCCCGCTCCGTGTCTGCCGAGGGATACGGTTTCCACAAACCGCGGATGGTTCAGCCCTTCAAATGTTGCGCGGCCTTCCGTGAAATCTACAGATACTCGAAAAACCTGACCTCCTCGAGTAAGCTCAAGGATAATCGTCGCCCCCGGTGCAGCCACTTCCGCTTCACATTCGACGGCAAGGTCGCCCACCCAGTGCAACCCCAACTGATCACCACGCGGAGGAATCACGCCCTGCCCCCAGCCATTCCGCAATTCTT
>NZ_JACIYL010000157.1 GCF_014359955.1 Thermogutta sp.
GCTGAGCCGTCCCACCGCGCCCACGGCCGATTTACGACACTGCCATAACCGAGCTCTCTCCGCCGCATCCGACGCACTCAAGACTTCCCACGCCCCACACTCTCGGCAGAACGTGGCAACCTGCTCCGCCTGGGCTGCAATGGCTGGTCCGACTCCGTCAAGCTCAACGATCAACACTGCCTCGACATCCGTGGGGAAACCGAAATGAAAGGCCTCTTCCACGGCCTGAAGGATGCCCTGATCCATGAGCTCCATTGCCGCCGGCGTGATCCCGGCACCGATGATTCGACTGACCGCGCGACAGGCATCTTCAATCCGCGAAAACGTCCCACGGAGCGTGATGAACTCTCGATAAGCGGGGATCAACTTCAACCAGGCACTGGTCACGATGGCCAAGGTGCCCTCGCTGCCGGTCAGCACCCCAATCCAATCAAGATCTCCCGGGTCCGACCTCGGCTCCAACTCGAGCACCTCTCCCTCACCGGTCACGCACTCCAGTCCGAGAACGTGGTTGACCGTCACCCCATATTTCAGCGTATGGGGTCCGCCCGCATTGGTGGCAATATTCCCCCCCAAAGTGCATGCCACCTGACTGGACGGGTCTGGAGCAAACTGGTAGCCCGTCCCCGCGAGATGTTGCGACAATTCGAGATTGATAACCCCGGCTTCGACTCTGATTCGCCGGTTGACAAGATCAACCGCAAGAATTCGGTTCAATCGGGCCAGACTGACAACGATAGCCTCATCGGTTGGTGTGGCCCCACCGGCCAACCCCGTTCCCGCACCGCGGGCCACCAAAGGCACCCGATATTCACGGCATATGCGGACCACCTGCTGAACGTCGCGCGTAGACCGAGGAAATACAACTGCCTGGGGCATGCACTTGACAAGGGTATAGCCGTCGCATTCATAGACAAGCCGGTCGGCCGGGTGGACGAGGACATTTTCACGACCGAGCCGTGCCGTGATTTCGCGAAGCGCTTCCTCACGCGGGGAGAGGCGTGGCATGACGGGCTCTCTTACTTCTTGTTCAACTCATTTCTGTACGGGGTGCCCAAGTTTTTCTTCAATGCTGCGGACTTTCCCCGAGATTCTGTCCTGATATCCTTTGCGATAATCCAACTTCATGATGCATTCGATGCGATGACAGTCCCTTTGAAGAGCTTCGAAGCACTTCCGGACCACGTCCATGACCTGGTCGTACTCGCCTTCGATAATGGTGCCCATCGCGTGGCACTGGTATTTCAAACCGCTGGTGTGCACAATTTCCACGCATCGCGCCACGTAAGCGCTCAGGCTTTCACCTTTATCCAGCGGATAAATACTGAATTCCAGCAAAACCATCGCAGGCCTCCCTGTTAGCATGAATCTTGTAGTTTTCCGCCACGGCCACCCAGATCTGATTACTGGCGACCTGAGGAAGCCCCCTCTGACCACCTTTGATCATGTCGCCCCCAAGCGCCCGGACGGATTCGGAAGAGCGCCCTTCCGGCTTGTGGGGCGGCTTGCGCCTTATTTATATTACCACTCCCGGCAAAGAGTAGACCAGCAGCATCGAAAGAAACGCTTCACCGAGTTTGATCCTGAGAAAACTCGGCCCATGGCATTATTCCCACAGTCGACGTGACGCATCATCTACGCCAGGGAGGAAGTTCAACGATGAATCGGCTCATTCCCGTTGCAGGCGTGGCAGTCATCCTTTTGGTGGCATGGCTTTTTTCGGAGAACCGCCGGGTGATGAACTGGCGGCTGATTCTCAGCGGTCTGTTCTTGCAGTGGTTGATAGCCTTCCTCTTTCTTCGCACGGACATCGGACAGGGAGCATTTGTCGCCAGCCGCCTGTTTATCGAGCGTCTCCAGTACTGCGTGGATCAGGGAACCGGTTTCGTGTTCGGCCCCGAAGCAAAACACCACCAGGTGGCCTTCGTCGTCCTGCCGTTGATTATTTTCGTGTCGTCCCTTACGGCTATCCTCTTCCATCTCGGAGTCCTCCAGCTCCTCGTCAAAGCCATGGCGAAAATCATGGTATGGGTCATGGACGTTTCTGGCACCGAATCCCTGGCGGCTGCCGCCAACGTCTATGTCGGAATGACAGAGGCTCCTCTCGTGATCCGACCCTATCTGGAAAGCATGACGCGCTCGGAGTTGATGGCCATGATGAGTAGCGGAATGGCCACCATCGCAGGGACAGTGATGGCTGCCTATGTCGCCATGGGAGTCGATGCTGGACATATCCTCACGGCGTCCCTGATTTCTGCACCGGCAGCCCTTGTGGTGGCCAAGATCATGGTGCCCGAGACCGAAATTTCGCCAACCAAAGGGGTTGTCCGCGTGCAAATTCCCAGACAGGACACCAACATCCTGGACGCCGCATGCCGGGGTGCCAGCGAAGGTCTCACCCTCACCCTCAACGTGGCCGCCATGCTGATCGCGTTTATTTCCCTCATCGCTCTTGCCAACTGGCTCCTCAGCCTCCCTGGAAACGTGGGTGGAGAGCCCCTCAGCCTCGAGAGATTGACCGGCTATCTTTTCGCTCCGTTTGCTTTTCTGATGGGCGTTGACCCGAAAGACGTCCCCACGGTGGCAATGCTGCTGGGCAAGCGGCTCATCCTCAATGAGTTCATCGCTTACCAGGAGCTGACCGCCCTCAAACCGACACTGGCGCCGCGCTCCTTCACGATCGCCACCTACGCTCTGTGCGGCTTCGCCAATCTCGGATCGATTGGCGTGATGATCGGCGGAATCGGCAAGCTCGTTCCGGGTCGCCGGTCGGAACTCGCCCAACTGGGCTTCCGCTCCATGATCGCCGGCACTCTGGCGTGTTACCTGACAGCCTGTGTCGCGGCGGTCCTCCTTTGAGCGGAGAAAACCGGACCCTTCAGGAGACGGCAACTTCAAGGCGGTCTATAACCGTCCTGAGTGCCTTGATCCTGGCGAAAAGTTTGCAATTCGCTTCCACCACCGTCCAGGGGGCATACGTGGTGCTGGTGCGCTCCAGCATTTGGTTGACGGCCACCTCGTACTGCCGCCACTTGCCGCGATTCCGCCAGTCTTCGTCGGTGATTTTCCACTGTTTGTTGGGATCACTTTGGCGGGCATGAAACCGGCGGAGTTGTTCGTCGGGGTCGATGTGCAGCCAGAACTTGATGATCACAGTTCCGAAGTCGGCAAGCTGCTTTTCAAATTCGTTGATTTCGCGAAATGCCCGTTGCCATTCTTCCTCGCGACAGAAACCCTCCACCCGTTCCACCAGCACCCGCCCGTACCATGAACGATCAAAAATCGTGATATGACCAGTCTTTGGCAACCGTCGCCAGAACCGCCACAGATAGTGGTGGGCCTTTTCCTCAGCGGTGGGCGGCCCGACGGGGACCACCTCATAACCTCGCGGATCAAGGCCCCGCGTCAGTCGCTTGATCACTCCGCCTTTTCCGGCCGCGTCCCACCCTTCGAACACGATCACCACCGGCACCTGGGCTAAATGGCAGCGGTGCTCCAGCTCATAGAGCGATTCCTGCAACCCTTTCAACTCTTTTTCGTATTGATCGCGCTCCAGCGATTGACTGAGATCCACGCGATCGAGAATCGTCGGGCGCAGAAGCTCGTCTTCGCGCGGTTCAGGCATGGGAGACGGAGGATCCGCAGGCTGCTTCGAACGTCGCTGAACCTCGTCCTCGATCTTCGTGACAAGCGTCCGAAACACTTTCAAACGCGTAAAACGGGCCTGATGAGCCTCCACAATCTGCCACGGATTCTGGAATGTGCTGGTGGCTTCAAGCACCTGATTCGCCAGCTTGAACCATTTTTTGTACTTTTTGTTCTGCTGCCATTGCTCTGGAGTGACTTTCCATCGGGTCGCCGGAGAAGAGGCGAGGGCCTTCAAGCGTTTTTTCTGCACCCGCGGGTCAATGTGGAGCCAGAACTTCACGATGAGTGTCCCCGCATCCGCGAGTTGCCTTTCAAATTCCAAAATGTCGGCAATCGCCTGACGAAATTCTTTTTTGGAGATCCGCCCTTCCGCAAAGTCATCGAGCGCGCGCTGATACCAGGAATGGTCGAAAATGGCAATCTCGCCCGCACCAGGAATTTTATTCCAGAATCGCCACATCCACGGGTGACGTTGTTCTTCGACGTCGGGTTGGAGCGTCAAATGGACACGAAACCCGCGGGGATCCAGCACCTGTGCCAGGCTGTTGATGACCATTCCCTTGCCAGCAGCGTGCCACCCTTCAAACACGACGATCACGGGGATGCCAGCCGCCCGCGCCGCCCGCTGACATGCCGCCAGCTTTTGCTCGAGGACCGGAAAAATTTCCTTGTACTCCTGCTTTTTGACTTTCTGGCGGGGATCAATCAGCTCGAGCATTGTGCTTTTCCTCGTATCGCCGGTGTTAAGGAAACTCCCGACCCCATCACACGCCTTTTGGCTTGATCACGAGATCTCCCCCGAGAAAAATTAGCTTTTTTCTCCGGACGGAAGGAAAGAAACGAGCGAGAAACCCAAGTGGTTGCGCCACATTGCCTGCCGAAAAACACACCGGCCCTCCGTCTTTTGCGCGGCTGCCCCCGTGCCTTGGTCGGCTTCGATAAACGTTGGCCTCAAAAGAATTGATCTGGCCGAAACGGGGAGAGCAATGATAGAATCGCCACGCCCATCGTACGTGTATCCTGGAGCGAAGCTTGAAACACTCGGATTATGGCAATGTGGTCGCTCGCTAATATTACCGCGCCCATCGTGTTGGCAAACGTGTTGGTAACCTTTTTGCCAGTGGTTGGAATTGCGCTGGCCCTTTGTACCCGCTTTCCAGCCACTGGAAGATGGGCGATCCCCGCCTACAGAGGGACATTAGCTCTCCTTTGTGGTGTGATATTGGGGGCAGCGGGGCAGTCGCCCCAAATCTGGTGTCTTTGCCTTGTGACTTTCTCTGTGATGCTGCTCATAGGGATTACCGACTTCTCACGGCATTTTCACCGCCGATCGGTGTGAACTGGGACTCTCTCCCAGTTGCCACACCGACCTTTGATGGACTTTGTCCAGAACCGGACTGCGCAGACCCGGGCAATCCATCTCGGCAAGCGTGCCGCTGCTCCGGGAACGCCGTTCGTCCGAACCTTCAACCGATCAACGCCGTCGCTAGGGGACACCTGATCTGATTTGCCGACCGCACAATCCGTAACAGTGGCAGTGCTGGCAATATAGGAAATTTACGGCGTGTACGGAGCGACCGTTGAGTTTGCTAAAACCCGAAAAAAGCTCCGGTTTCCGCCACCGTTTTTCCGAATCCTATAGCTAGGCGAACTCTTCCCGCCGGCTAAAGACACCAAACCGGCCGGATGCGGGAAATTGTTGCCGTCGTTCGCTTTTGAACGGTGAATTTCGGTTTGTTGTAAGCCTGACACAAATTGGTCACAAGATCCAGGCGGGAATCGATTCGGCCTTCCGAGGGAGATGCCGACCGTCGGGCGATTTCCGAAACAGGAGGACAGGCATGCGAGGTCATTCGTTCACATGGATTGCCGCGGCGTTCATGATGTTCGCGCCCCAACTGGTGCTCGCAGGCAACCAGGAATTGGCCCAGGAGATTGCCAGCGCGCTTAAAAACAGCGGTCAGCTCAAGGGCTACAAGATTGGCGTGCGCTGTCAGGATGGCACTGTCTGGCTCCGGGGGACGGTTGCCGATCCGGAACAGAAAGCCATTGCAGAACGCCTTGCCAGCCAGGTTCAGGGCGTCAAAACGGTGATCAACGAATTAGCGATCGAAAGTGCAGCCCCCGCCGATCAGTCCAGTCTGCAACCGGTCACGGGAGCAGTGGCTCCTGAACGGGTGACTTCGCCGATCGGCGCTCTGGCAGGTGGCGAGCGCCCAGTGGCCACGCCAGCCCTCACGGGGAAAGTGCAGAAGGCGGACCCCGTTCCCTCTGTGTTCGCCAATCAACCGGTGCGTCCGACGGCTGCTACCGCAGTCAGTGAAGGTCCCACCTTTGCGGCACCGGAAATTCCGGCGCTGGAGCCTCCGGCCGAAGCCACACCTGCCTCGGCCACGGTACCCACGGAAAGCGCCCCGCGGCCGATTCGCCCTCTGCCGATCGCTTACGCCCAGGCCCAGGAACCGACCCCGGCCGCCCCTGCGACCCAAGCCCCCCCGGCAGCGGCACCGCTGGGCCGCCCACTGCCGATGTACGCCGGCCAGGTGGGAGCAGCAGCCCCCGCGCGGTACGATCAGCCCAACATGCCGAACTACGCCTGGCCGAGCTACGCGGCTTACCCGAATTATGCCGCGGTCACTTACCCCAAACAGTACTCCCCAACCGCGTGGCCCTACATTGGTCCTTTCTATCCCTATCCGCAGGTGCCCCTTGGATGGCGCAAAGTGACTCTGGAATGGCACGACGGCTGGTGGTTCCTGGACTTCGATGATGGCTCAACCAAGGGACCGTTCTCCGGGTTGTTCCGAGCTATCACGGGTCACTGAACCAGAAAAGCATCCTTCCCGCCTGACGGACGTTTGGGCCCCGCTTCAACGCGGGGCCTTTTTTATTGGTCTAGCACGTGGGCTACTCGCGTATCGGTTTGCTCCCGTATGATTTGTCGCTGAGCACGCATAGGTTGACGGAAAAAGGTGTATAATCGTTACTCAAACGGATAGCATACAAGTTATGCTCCACTCAGGGCTTTAAACCAGGAGAGGTCGATCGGATATGCAAAACCACACGAGTTTGTGGAGGGACTGGCTGATGCGCTTACTCTCACACTTCTCATTTGCCATGTTAGTCCTGGGTGCTTTCGCGGTTCTGCCTCCTGTCAAACATCTGGGAGCCTGTGAAAGTGGGTCGAAGATTCCCTTATCGGTTTGTCCCTTTCGTCTGGAAGACGTGCGTCTGTTGCCCAGCCCATTCTTCCACGCAATGCGCAAGGACGCGCAATATCTCCTCTCTCTCGATCCCAACCGCCTCTTGCATGTGTTTCGGATTAATGCGGGCCTCCCCAGCGACGCGGCACCGCTTGGTGGCTGGGAGCGACCAGATTGCGAACTGCGCGGGCATTTTGTGGGCCATTATCTCTCGGCCTGCTCCTTCATGTACGCGAGTACCGACGATATCCAATTCCGGGAACGTGTCCACTTTTTGGTCCAGGAACTGGCGAAATGCCAGGAGAAACTCGGCAACGGGTATCTCAGCGCGTTTCCAGAAGAATTTTTTGACCGGGTTGAAACCACCGGACGGGTTTGGGCTCCTTATTACACGCTTCACAAAATTCTGGCAGGGCTGCTCGACGCCTATGTGTACTGCGGTAATCAGCAGGCCCTGGAAGTGGCCAGGAAACTCGGGGATTGGGTGATCGCGCGGAACAGTCGCCTCACTGACGAGCAGATG